>EAAG01000020.1:0-9654 GCA_026058435.1 Candidatus Aenigmatarchaeota archaeon
AGATTTCCCAGTTCCAGCAGGACCAGCAAATATACAATGGGTCAAAGTTTTCTTATCAACCATATTCTGTAAACGAGTTATATTCATTTCTTGCCCAATAACATCTTTCAATACCTTAGGCCTGTAAATTTCTGTCCACACTGTCATTATTAACACCTTTAATTTTAACTTATATATCAAAAATCTATATAATCTTATGCAAAAATCTACCTATCTATTATTAGTAATACTTTTAATCATAGCAATACCTGTTCTTACAGCTTTTCCAGTAGCAGCATTTAACCCAAAACCAGTAGATTATATGAATGTTGAAATAATTGAAAGCGGAAGACTTATACCAAATGGAGTTTTAACAGAAATATCCCTTACAACATATCTTCCAATGAATTATTATGATTTACAGGTAACTGCTGAATCATATGAAATCATAACAGATTCATTAGGAAATGAACAGATTATTCTAAAATGGACTAATACAAATGATATAATTAATTATGAAATAAAAACTAGTGTAGAGAGTTCAGCAAACCATGTAACAAACAGCGACCTAAAAGCAGAAACTGAAGCATCTTCAATTTATCTAAAAAAAGGTGATGGTGTTGAATTCACTGAATTTATTAAAGAAACATCTTTTCCATATAAAAACACTTTAGAAAAAATCGCAGAATTAACAGAATTCACACATAATTATATTGAATATGATAAAACCTATGTTGGTAAAATTCTAAACACTACAGATATTCTTGAACAAAGAAAGGGAGTTTGTGTAGAATACTCAACATTATTAACATCATTATTAAGAACATCAGGAATTCCAACAAGATATGTATCAGGATATGCTTATTCCGATGTTGATAAAACATTTATTGGACATTCATGGATTGAAGTGTTAATGGAAGATAGTTCATGGTTACCAGTAGATCCAACATGGATGGAAATGGGTTACTTAGATGCTGCACACATCAAAACTGCTAATTTATTAGAAAATAAACAAACTGAAACATTACGATACAAAGGACAAGCTAAAAACATGAATATCAACTGGACAAAAAATGAGCCAGAATTCAATATAATAGAAAAACAAGATAAACCAGTTCATGGCTTAGATGCAGATACATTACAAAAGACCTTCACTCCTCAAGAAACAGGATATATTCTTGGAACAGTATCAGCTCAAGAATGCAGTCTTGTAAGTCTAAGAGCATCATCCTGTGTAAGTAAAAGTAGGAAACCAATGCTAAACATACTTAATCCTAGTCAAGTAATATGGTTATGTGGTGGTGAAAAAGAAGTCTATTGGTTCTTTAACAGTACTGGAAATGACTACATCTGCCCTATTACAATATTTGACCAAGAAAACAGCGTATCAGATATTGAAATAACAATAACTGGTTCAAAAGACCCAGGTCATGCAACAATACATGGACCCTCAACTGTAGGTATAAATGAAGAATTTACTTTAGAAGCAGGTATACAATCAGGATTTTTCTTTTACTCAACAAAATTTGGAAAACATCCATACAATTCATTGACAATGAATATAGACAAACCTGGAAAATATCCTTTCTATCTTTACTCAGATGGAATGCTAGAAACAAAAACAATAACAGTTGTTGAGAATAAAGAATTTGATATCATAATCATTTCCCCAAATAATGCAACTGTACTTGAAGAATTTCCAATTACATTACAAATCACTAATCTTGCGCATGAATTACCGCAAGCGAAAATATCAATAGAATTAGAAGATAGACAACTAAAAGATATTATAAACCTTGAAAAAGGAAAAACTATCAATATTATATATAATATAACTGCAACTGAAATAGGTATGACAAAAATAAGTGCATCTGTATATGATAAAACTATATCAAGTTATACAACTGATATCAATATTTTAGAAGAAAATAAATCATTTATTGATAGTTTTGTCAAATTCTTTGCAGACATCTTTGACGCTGTCGGTGTATTCTTTGGTTCTTTGTTTTAATATCATATCCTGAATTTTCGGTAAAGCTTCAGTAATTAATTCCTTAACCTTATCACCATTTTCTTTCATTCTTTGTTTAACTATTTCAAATGTAACATGTTCTTCATCATCTTTCCAACAATCATAATCAGTAGACATTGATATTGTAGCATATTCTAAACCTGCTTCTTTTGCAAGAAATACTTCTGGAGCAGCAGTCATTCCAATTATATCTGCACCATAAACACGAAATAAATCACTCTCAGCTTTTGTAGAAAAGCGAGGACCTTCAACAACTATCATCACAGCTTTCTCGTGATTATCTAATTTCATTTTATTAGCCATATCTATCAACACTGAACGAAGTTCAGTGGAATAAGGTTTACCCATTGGTTCATGCTTAACTTCTCCAATATCGTCATAAAATGTATTTATTCGAGATTTAGTAAAATCAATTATCTGGTCAGGAAAAACTAAATCACCTGGTCGTATTTCTTCTTGCAAAGAACCAACAGCTGAAGTAGCAAGTATATGAGTACATCCTAAATCTTTCAAAGCTTGTATATTAGCTCTATAATTTACTTTATGTGGAGGAATACTATGATCCTTACCATGTCTTGCAAGTATGCAAACATCAACATCATTTAGTTTACCGCAAACAATTTTAGAACTTGGTTTACCAAAACTAGTATCTACATTTTGTTCAGAATAGTCTTCTAATAACTTTGGGTCATCTAGTCCACTTCCACCTATAATCCCAACTTTCATATCTCTTTTCAGAATACCAAGACTTAAATTCCTAATCCTTTTAGCATCTTACCCATAGGAGAACGCTTTAATTTAGAAGGAGATAGTCCTTTCATAGTTTTCTTAACTTTCTTGTAATTAGCAAACATATCTCTAACTTCTCTTTCTTCAACACCCGCACCTTTTGCAATTCTTCTTATGCGAGGCATATTAACAATATCAGGTTTAGCTTTTTCCTTAGGTGTTAATGAATTAACAATATGTTGCCATTTTTTCATTTTCTCTTCTTGAACATCCATCATACCTTTTGGCAATTTTTTCTTTAATTTACCAGATATTCCCATCATATCAGCTATTTGTGATATAGAACCCATTTTATTCACTTCACCTAATTGAGAAATGAAATCATCCATTGTAAAATTACCAGATAACATCTTTCCAGCTCTTTTTTCAGCATCAGGAGAAGAAACTTTCTTAACTTTATCTAATAATGTAGCTAAATCAGGAAAACCAAGTAAACGAGAAACAAAACGTTTAGGATCATAGATTTCAAATGAATCAACATATTCTCCAGTTCCAATAAACTTTACCTTTGCACCAGTAACAGTACATGCTGTTAAAGCACCACCACCTTTAGCAGTACTGTCCATCTTAGTAACAATAACATCTGTAATATTCAATGCATCATGAAATGCTGTTGCTTGCTCTTTAGCAGCTTGACCAATATCAGCTGGTAAAACCAATATTTTCTCATCAGGATCAAAAGCTTTATCAATACTCTTTATTTCTTTAACTAAACTATCATCTAAAGCATCTCTACCAGAAGAATCAACAATAATAATATCTGAATGCTCTTCTAATTTCTCAAGTCCTTTTTTCACAACAACTGAAGCATCTTTCTCATCTTTAATTCCAAAGAACGGAACACCTATTTTCTTAGATAATTGTTCTAATTGTTCATATGCTGCTGGTCTAACAGTATCAGCTGCAATCAAAGAAACTTTCATTCCTTTATCTTTGTAAAAACGACCAAGTTTTGCAGCTGTTGTAGTTTTACCAGAACCAAACAAACCACATAACAATATTTTCTTTTTCTTAATACCAATTACAGGTTTTTCCTTACCTAAAAATCTAACTAATTCATCATAAACAACTTTAACAACATGTTCACGGGCAGTTACACCTGCTGGTGGTTTTTCCTTCAAAGCTTTTTTCCGTATATTCTCACTTAATTCAGAAACAAGTGATATATCTACATCACCTTCTATAAACGCTCTTTGAATATCTTTTACAAGTTCTTCAACACTATTTTTGTCTATGTAACCTTTCTTTGTTATATTATCTATTGCACCTTGTAATCTACTTTTCAATCCTTCTAACATATCAAACACCTAACCTAATAATTGCTCTGCAATCTTATCTGGATCAAAATCTATTAAATCTTCATAATTTTGTCCAACACCCATATACATTATTGGTTTTCCTATTGTATGTGATGCACTTAAAGCAGCGCCACCTTTACTATAGACATCTGCTTTTGTTAAAATAACTGCATCAATATTAACTGTCTCATTAAACTTACGACTTTGTTCATAAATATCATTTCCTGTTAAAGCATCTAACACAAGTATAGTCAAATCAGGACTATTAACTCGAACCATTTTCTTCAATTCATCCATAAGATTTGAATTCTCATGTGTACGACCAGCACTGTCAGCTAATACTAACTTAGAACCAATAGACTTAGCATGCTTTATCGCATCAAAAACAACTGCAGCTGGATCAGCACCATATTGATGTTTTACAACATCAACATTAAGATTTTCACCATGTTTTTCAACTTGTTCAACAGAAGCAGCTCTAAATGTATCAGCGGCTGCAAATACAGGTTTGTATTGCATATATTTCTTAGCAAGTTTAGCCATTGTAGTTGTTTTACCAACTCCATTAAAACCAACAAATAATATAACTAGAGGCTCTTCTTTTTCTTCAATCATTTTTCTAATATCAGGAACTGTTTGTCTCATTACAATACGCAAAGCTTTTTTCAAAGCTTGTTTAATTTCTTCACCAACATGAGAACGAGAAACACTTGATTCAATAAGGCTCTTTTTTACATGTTCTGTAATTTCTTCAGCAACTTTCAAAGCAACATCATTTTCAAGTAAAGCATTTTGAAGTTCATCTGTTATCGGAGTAATATCTTTCTCACTCAGAGTTTTCTCAGTAACAGTTTTCTTGAATCTTTTCAACAAACCAGTTTTCTTATCAATTAATTCATCTGGTTCCTCAATTTTAGGCTCTTCTATAACTTCAGGCTTCATTTCTTCAACAGCTTTAATCTCTTTTTCCAAATCTTCTGCAACCTCTTCTATAGGAGCCTCATCTTCCTGCTCAATAACATCAAGTGTAGTTTCTTCAACTTTAGGTTCTTTCCCAATCAATTCTCTATCTTCTTCTTTATATTCTTCAATCATTTTTTCACGAATAGATTGACCTTTATCAGTTCTTTCCACTGATTTTTGAGTTAATGGAATTGATGTAGGAGTAATTTTTGAAATATCTTCTTCTTTAACTATTTTTTCAGTTTCAATCGTTACCTCGCCTTTTTGAGTATCAACAACCTCTTCTGTAACTATTTCCTCTTTTACAGGTTCTTCTTGAAGCTCTTCTATTTTTTCAGGTTCTTCTTGTGGCTCTTCTACTGACTCAGACTCACCAAATACCTTTTTCAATCTCTTTTTCAAAGAACCGAACATTGAAACCACTTGTTATTACTTTGATGATTTCTTTTTAATGTTTTTAGTTTTAGCCTGTTTTGGATTCTGAGCTTCAGAAATAGCGCTTTGCATAGCTTGTTCAAGCATTTGCATTTGTGCTCCTAATTGCTGCATATGTGAAGTCATTTTCTTATCAATTTCTTGCAACTCTTTTTCTTTATTTTCCATAAGTTTAACAGCTTCAGGAAGTGATTTCTTAACAATTACATTAGCACCAACATTAACTGCAACTTTTGAAACATCTTCAAGTTTAGCAGAAATAAATGAATCAGTACCTAAAGGTGTCCATATTTCATCACCTTTCTTAGTTTTCTTTAAATCAGCAATAGCACTTTTAGTGGCAATAACTTCCATCCTTTTTTGATCTAAAAGTTGTTTATTTTGAACAGCTTCGTCCATTTGCTGTTTCATCATCTGAAACTGCATATACATTTGTTGTATCTCTTGTTCACTAACCATGTTCATCACTTAAAATCAAACACTTAAAACTGTTTAAAAATCAGCTTTACTCAGAAGAAATTTCAACTACTTTTATCTTAAAATTCAATGTTTTTCCAGCCATTGGATGGTTTAAATCTAATACAACACCATCTGCGCTTACTTTTACCACTTTTGCAATAATTTCATGGCCATCAGATGTACCCATTTTAACCATTAAATCTGCCTTAATATCATCTGGAAATTTGTCTCTTGGAAGTTTGTTAATTTTATCTGGATCATGCTCACCATATGCTTCAGAAGGTTTCAATTTTATGTCTTTCTCTTCACCTTTTTTCATTCCAACAACAGCATCATCAAATCCTTTTATCATTTGACCAGCACCAACCTCAAATTCAATAGGTTCACCATGCTTTTCAGAAGCATCAAATACAGTTCCATCGTCAAAAGTACCAGTATAATCTACTTTTACTTTATCGCCTTTTTTTACAACCATACCTATAAGCAGATAGTAATACTTATAAGTCTAAAATATGCTTAGAATCATTCTTGTTTAGGAACTTCAATTTTCTTAGGCTTTTCTATTTTTTTACCTTTAGTTTTTCCTTCAATTTTCTCTTCTTCTTCCTGTTTTTGTAGAGCTTTAGCACCTAGACGTGATTTTAATTTTTCAGCTATTCCGCCACCTGAAGCTTTCTTTTCAACTGCTTTAGTTTCATTATAAGAATTTCCTAATAATTCAGTATTAGCAATTTTCTTCTCTTCCTCAGTAACTAAAAACACATTAACACGAACTTTTCTAGGAATATGGTGAGATTTTTCTAACATAAAATGTGCAAGATTTTTTCCAATTTTTACTTCATCTGCCTTAGTATGAAGAAGAACATAACTCTTAACAAGCTTCATTGCTGCATTTGATCTTTTACGCATTGAACGCATTAGAGCTTTTTTCAAAGGAATTGTATATATTTTATCAGCTGCTACTTCCTGTTTCTTCTCAACCTTTTTTTCAGCCTTCTTAGATTTAGCAATTTTAGGTTTAACAGATTCCTTTTTCTTAACAATTTTTTCTTCAGCCATAATAATCACTTTTCACTAAACTTTTACACGTCCTTCGCGCCAATTCTTAACCCTAACTCGGATTCTTCTAGTACGTGCGCCTTTCAAAGAATGTTTTCTAATATCAGCCCATCTAGGTGCAGACTGTTGTTTAGCTGCAATTAATTTCTTTTTCTTTCCTGCTGGTTTTCTTGATGCCATTATAATCACTTTCTCACTATTTTTGTCTCATGTTTATTCTTCATTAAATACTTAATCAATTCAACAAGGTGTTCATCAGTCATTGTCTCTGGTATTTTACCACTATTGAACTGCTGTACCAGATACATTTCCAATTGATGTGCAAGATTTGGATTTGCTATACGCAAATTAGATAATCTCTCACGAGCTTGTTTTTCCAAAATTTTTGAAACAATTTCCTTTAAAATTGCCTCAAGTTGTGCTTGCTGCATTTGTTCATTTTCCATGAATATCACTTAATACTTTTTGCAACATTATCCAAAAACTTCTGTCCTTCAGATGTAACTATACGTCCTTTTTTATTTGTCTTACTTTGAACAACATAACCTGTTTTTTCTAAATCTTGTAAAATAACTCTTAATATTTTTCCTGAACCACGTCTAAACTTTGAAGGTTTATGTCCTCTATTTTTCAAATTACCATAAACACTTCGCAATCTTTGAACACCAACTGGTCCATTTAGATATATTTTACGCAAAACAGATGCTGAACGAACAAACCACCATTGAGCATCATCAGGTTGTCTTTCTTTTCCAGATCCAGTTTTAACATATTTCGCCCATTCAGGCATTTCCATTTTACCCTGCAACTGCTCAGCAGTTGCTTTAATCAATTTATTTGAATCTGATTGTTTTGCTGAAACCATATAATCACTTTACAATTATTCTGTTTGTTCTACCGCATTTTAAACATTTTATCTTTTTAATACCTTTCTCTGTCCTTATTTTCTGCCTATTAGAGGATAAATAAGAATAACAATACTTACAAAACCTTCTTTTTAAGTGTGTCGGAAATTTCAAATTATACTTCATAGCTATTTTTCGAGCCAAATACACATATCTATCAGCTAATTTTAGATTCCCTTTTCTAGCTTGTATACCTGCTTGTTTGAATAATATAGTAATTCTTTCCTCAGCTATCTTCAAATCCCCTGAAGGTTTATTTCTTCCACGTTTCATGCAATTAATAACAAAAACCCGATTTAAAAAACAATAGTAAAACCCACCATTTCCCACGATTTACTAAATCCTTAAAAACATCCGTAAGGATAGTACTTTTTACCATAAACACAACAAGATTAACACCATAAAGTAAAACTAACAACCCAGGAGCAACATCATAATGATGCTGTTTCTCTCAAAAAATACGTTTCTTTGAGATAGCTGATGCTATCATTCACCAGCATTCAGAAAAAGGAGAAAGACAGTGCGTAAAGGAATAATGTTTCTTGTCCTAGGTGTGATACTCCTTATCACAACCTTTGGGATTCCATCTTTTATTGGCAAAGAAGACCTTGGCTACGGCGGTCTTCCAAGCAATACGCAAATTATCGTAGCAATCGTGATCGTAGCCAGTCTCTGGTGTATAGGGTTTGGCTTTGACAAAATCAGAGACCACCGGAAATACCGATCTGAACCACCGAAAAAGTGAAAGGAAGCATATCCATGAAATGGTTAGACTCCATTGCATCCTTTGCAGCAATAATTGCTGCCCTGTTGCTTATAGCAGGCAGCCTTACCGCTCTCAGCTTCATAGTTCTAGTGGAGGTAGCATCACCTGAAGAGTGTCTCAAACTCGCTAGGGCCATATACAAGATTGGATTTGTTTTTGGCGCTTCGAGTTTGATAATCATGCTCTTCACTGGAACATGCAGACATGTAATCGGAAGATCCATAATCACCAACCATCAGCCAACATGAAAGCGAGGGAATAATGGGAGGGAAAGAAATTGCTAGACTGGTGATTAAAACCATTGCAGACGCAATTGGTAAAGATGCAAATACAATCACCAGAGCCACAACGCTTGCTGAACTGGAAAAAGTTGGCTGTTATCGACACGGCCGGATATTCGCTGCTCTTGAGATTAGATTCGAAATAGATCCTGATAAGAAGAAAGAGTCCGAGCTCAAGACCATCGACGACATCATCAAATTGGTAGAACAACAAGGGGCTCTTGAGCCCACAACTGATTAAGTGGAGGGAAGACGTAAATGGCAAAGAAAGTCGCCAAGAGACCTGTTCCTAAAAGGAACGGCAAACCAAAACAAGGTTCCCATAGCAACCGTAATGGTAGCCGACGCCATATTCAGAAACGTACCAATGGCCGTCATGGGAAACCTTAACTAGGGAGGAAGACGCAAATGGCAAAGAAAAAAGCCAAAAAACCTGACCCAGCAGAAGTGTTGAGAGTCACCAAAGAAGTAAGACCCAATATCCACACCACTCCAGCTGAAACTGTAGTTCATGTGCTGGATGCTGCAAACCTTCTCGGATTGAAATATCCCGAAGTGATTGCTATGTTGACAGAAGCAGGTTATTCGCCCAACGACATAGCATTTTTTCCAAGAGCATGCCAATGCCCAAGTGACCACTTTCTTAGGTTCATGGCAGCTGCAGGATGCTCTGACGAGGAAATTCAGA
>EAAG01000021.1:0-8980 GCA_026058435.1 Candidatus Aenigmatarchaeota archaeon
AATCCATCTACAACAACATTACCATTTTTTAACAATTCATCAATCTTAGGAGCATTCAATATAGCAAAAGCACCCATTCCATGCTCTTTTCGAACACCTTCTCTTATCCCTTTTTCATTTTCCTCTGTAGGTTCTAACCCCTTTTCTTTAACAATATCCAAAGTTATCTGACCAAATCTGAGAAAATGGTATCCTTTATCAACTAAGAAGTCAGATACAACTGATTTTCCAGAACCAGTCATTCCAACAACAGCAACAATAATACTCATAAGAACTCTTTTTAATTCTGAAACTTAAATGTATAAGCATGACACTAAAGAAATTACTGTCAGAGGTTTTAGATGAAAAAGAGATGCAATTTGTTCCAACATCCTTTGATATTGTAGGAAATAAGGAAAAAGCAGTTGCTATAATTGAAATACCTCCAGAACTGGAATCACGCAAGCGCGAAATTGCAAATACACTAATGAAAAAACACAAGAATGTTGAAAGTGTTTTAGCAAAACGAGCTCCACGTTCAGGTATATTCCGTCTACATGATTATGAACTATTAGCAGGAGATAAAGATACAACTGTTATCCATACTGAATCAGGATGTAGATTTATTTTAGATCCACAAAAAACATATTTTTCTACAAGAGAGTCTACAGAACGAATGAGAATAGCTGAACAAGTTAAAGATAAAGAAGTAGTAGCAGTATTCTTTGCAGGTATAGGACCATTTGCAGTTGTAATTGCTAAAAAAGCAAATCCATCATTAGTAATAGGAATTGAAATTAATCCTGATGCTACAAAATATTTTAGAAAAAATGTTAGATTAAACAAATTAACTAATGTTGAAGTTGTAGAAGGAGATGTAAAAATTCAAGCTCCAAAATACTATCAAGTAGCTGATAGAATTGTAATGCCATTACCTGAGACAGCTCATGAATTCTTAGAAGAAGCTATGAATACATTAAAACCAGGAGGAACCTGTCACATGTATACATTTGCATCTACAAAAGAACTAATAGAAAAAAAACAAATTATCCAAAAAACTGCAGACCATATGAGTATTAAGGTAGAAGTAGGAGATGCTCATAAAGTATTGCAATGGGGACCAGACATCTGGAAATATAGAATTGATTTTAAGAAATTATAGATAAGAAACATTTATATCTAAAACAACATGCCATACATGAGGAGCATAAGTTTTCACTTTATTCTTCTTAATTTTATTTACTTTGTAACCATTCTCTTCAACAATCTCAGTAACTTTTTTCACTAATTTATCCCAACCAGCTTTCTCACTTTTATGAAAATCAGCTAAATCATGATAATGAATTATTCCAGTTTCTTTCAACATTTTCAAAGCAGCTGGTAAGTATACTTCAGTGTTTGGAAAATATCCCATTGATATTCTATCAGCAACCCCTTTCAACCTATCAGCAACTATACGACAATCACCAGGAATAGCTTCTATTTTATCTTCTAATTTATTCAATTCAATATTTTCTGATAAATAATAAAATGCATCTCTATTTTTCTCAATAGAATATACTTTTGCAGCATTCTTAGCCAAACCTAAAGAAAAATATCCAATTCCAGCAAACATATCAACTATAATCTCACTTCTGTTAATATCAGGAATCAACCGCTTTCTTTCAGCAAGATTTCCTTTTGAAAACATTACTTTTGCAACATTCAAAGAATATTGTAATCCATGTTCTTTATGTATTGTAGTTGTAGTAAACCCATCCTCAGCTTTCAATACTTTAATTTCTGGAATACGCAATTCACCACCTATTCCAGTAATCTCAGCAACAACATGAAAATTACTATATAATCCAAGAATAGCTTCAGCAATATGTTTTTTCTGTTTATCAGTTAAAGTTCGTAGACCAGTTTTAGTTTTCTTAGGAAGGAATTTTAATAATACAACATGTCCTATACCTTGATAACTTCCAGGAATCATTTCTTTTTTGATACCAGTAGATTTTGCAACATTCTCTCTAAAACCCATCTAACCACTCTATTCTATAGATGATAAAAATTAAATATGCGAAAATTAACCAAAAAAATAGTTGTTTTTAAGCCTTATTTCTAAATCAAAATCATGAATAAATCACAAAATAAGGAATTAATGGAAAAACAGGGATATCGGTTTATTGGTAAAAATAAGCACAGTGCTGTAAAAATATGCGAATGGTGTAGAGAATCTTTACGTGGTAAACGATTTTGCTATAAAGAGCAGTTCTATGGAAAAGAAGATGATATTGCAAGCCACCAATGTATTCAATTTACGCCTGTAGCATTTCATTGTACTCATAATTGCGAGTTTTGTTGGAGAATAGGTGAATTTGAACAAGTACCTAAAGACTTCAAATGGGATAAACCAAAAGAATTAGTAGATGAAGCAATTGAAGCTCATAAATTACTATTACAAGGTTTCAAAGGTGCAGAAAACCAAGATATTGAAAAATTCCAACAAGCAATGAAACCAAAGCAATTTGCTATATCATTAACAGGAGAACCAACACTATACCCATATTTACCAGAGTTAATCAATGAGATAACCTCTCGTGGTATAAGTGCATATATTGTAAGTAATGGTACAAACCCAGAAATGATCAAACAATTAGCTGAAAAAGGACAGCCAACTAAAATGTACATTACACTTCCAGCACCAGATGAAGAAACATACACGAAAATATGTCATCCAGCTATGAAAGATAGTTGGAAGAAAATATTGGAATCCTTATCTTTGTTAGAGAAATTCAAATCTAGTGTTATTAGACTTACACTTGTCAAAGATATGAATATAACCAATCCTAAAGCATATGCTGATTTAATCAAACAAGCAAATCCAGACTATGTTGAATTAAAAGCATTCATGTCAATTGGCGGAGCTAGAGAACGATTGTCAATTGATAGCATGCCTTCTCATGAGCAAGTTAAGGAATTTGCTCAAGAAATCGTGCAATATTTAGATAACCCTGTTAAACAATCTACTTTTAAGATTGTTGGAGAAAATCTTCCTAGTAGAGTGGTGGTACTGAGTGGGAATTGACACAGACGGCGTGGTTGATGAAATGGATAGACGAATTGATCATTATCGAGATAGTCGAGGCAATAAAGTTGACGAAGATATATATGAACCTATATTTGGATGTGAAGCAGACGGTAATGTTGTTTATTTTGATGAATATGGACTTAGAGCACATGAATCATGTCCTGACCAAATAGCTGATATGGCAACAGGGCTTAATAATGTACCTTGTGTTCCTGGATGGGATGCTAGTTATTTGTCTGAACAACGTCCTTTCCGTCGGAACATGGCTTAACTTTAATTTCTCCACCAACAAATTCTTTATCTAGTTCTTTACCTTGTTGTAACATGTCTAAAAAGATAGCTAAAGCCGCTATCTCGCTGTGTGGTTGAGAAGTAATAGCTATATTATAGTCTACATTATGGTAAACTAGTCCAGGAACCTTTTCTCCACCAACAATAATAAGCATATCTCCTTTTTCCTTAGATTTCTCACGGATCTCATCAATCTTATCCTGCACAAGTAATCCATAGATTGTTAAATGAACTTTCACACCTTCAAAACTTTCAATAATCTTTTTCCAGTTTTTTTCATAAGAAACATCAATAGAAGAACCCCAGCGTTTATCAATATCACGAACACTATCCATTACTTTCTTGTCCTTGTCTCCTGAATAAATTACTTTCTTAACCCCAAGAGTACGAGAAGTTAATCCAACGTGTGTACTTATGCGTGCGTCGCGACCACACCGATGACCTAGTCTAAGAACAGTTATCATGTATAAGAATTAGAAACTATGGTTTTTATTGTTTTATTGGGCAGCTCTTCGAAGTTCAGCTTCTTTTATTTCTTCTCTGCTAGATAACATTGAACCAGAAATCCATGTGCCTCTATATATTTTAAGTGGGTTACCTGTTTTATTTAATGTTTCAAAAACACTTAGGGCAGTTGGTGCATCCATCCTTTTTGTTATTCCTGGTCTAATCGGATGCCCAAAAATTTGACATTCAACAGAATATGCAACGTCATTATCAGCCATAGTTTACTATCAACATGAAAATATAAATGTAGAAAGTGGGATAGCTTCTACTCTTTTTATAAAACAAATGACAATGTCAATTATGAAAAACACTTTGATCATAGGAATATATGTTCTATGGATTATAGCCAGTTATATCATAAGTTTTACCAGTCAAGGAATGAATTCTGACAATTTTACACATTTGTTAATAGCAGGTTTCTTGATTTTACAATTAATATCTTACCCAATTCTTAAGAAAATATCAAAACAGTTATCATCAAAGTACTTTTTCATACTTGCAGGAACTATTTTCGCTGCAATTGTTGAAGGATTTTATATGATATCAAATCCAGTAAATAAGGCTTTGATTATTACTACAGAAACAAGTTTTGTTGGTATAATAGGAAATTATGTCATAGATTTGATATTTACTATTCCAGTGTACATTGTCGTGTTCTTTGTAATCTGGCATTTCATAAACAAATATGATTATGAAATATGGCAATACTTGTTATTATTCGGACTTGCTCAAGCATTAGGAGATGGATTATTCTTTTTCATATCAGCACCATTAGCATTAATTCTAATACCATATGTTATGATGAATTATCATTCAATGAACTTAATACCTTTCCTTTCAGTTAAAGACAATATTAGTCCAAATAAATCAGGTATTATGAAATATCTACTGCCTTTTATTTCGATAATAATTATCTACTTTATTGCTGGTTTCTTAATCAATTTCATTGGTTCATCTATTGGGTTATTTATATAAGAAATAGCCCCGGACGGATTCGAACCGTCGTCTCCGGTTTACTTCACCAGAAAGGTTCCAAAGACCAGAATCCTTGACCACTAGACTACGGGGCTGTGCATTGATATTACTCTCCTGTTGGATTTTTAATGTTTTCTAACAATACATAATCATGAGTTCAAATGCATCTTTAAAAGATATATCTACTGTTCTAGATTTTCCTGCTAGAGGTGTGAAGTTTGAATTGGAAACTCCTTGGATGATCACTTCGGGTATTTTATCCCATCCAGGAGCTTTCAGGCGATATGCTGGTTGTTTTAGTGCAGGAATTGGAAAAAGTATTGGTTATGATGTAAGAGAAGGAGACCAGACACCAGTTACAGCTGAAGTAAGGTCTGGCGGAAAATTCATCGGACTTATAAATGCAGTTGGCTTGTCAAATATTGGCCGTGAAAGAGCTTTTGAAGAATTACAAGAGATATATCCAAAATTAAACGAAGCAGGAATATATTTCTTTGCTTCTATATTTGGAGATACAGCTGAGGAAATGGCAGCTGTTGTTGAAAAACTGGATCCAGTATGTGATGCTTTTGAACTTAATGATTCCTGTCCAAATATCAAACAAGGTGAATCTAGCGGAATATCAATAGGAAAAAAACCTGAATTAGTAGCTGTAACTACGAGAGCAGTGCGAAGAGTAACAGACAAACCAATATGGATAAAACATACAGCAGCAGTCTACATCTATAGCCCATCACTTGCTATGGAAGTTGCATTAGCAGGACAGGAAGAAGGAGCTGATGGGCATTCAACTATAAATACAGTTCCAGGTGGTATGGTAATTGATATTCACGCAAGAAGACCAATTCTCAGTAGAGATTATGGAGGGTTATCTGGTCCAGCTGTCAGACCAATAGCCGTAGGTCATATATATGCTCTTTATGAAACATTAGGACCTGATGTTCCTTTGATAGGTGTAGGTGGTATAGAAACAGCAGAAAATGTTGTAGAACGTGTGGAAGCAGGTGCAAGTGCCGTTGCTATTGGAACTGTGTTGAGAAACAAAGATGAAGAAGGTATTATAGAATATGCTACAGGAATGGAAAATGATTTGAAAGGATTATTAGAAGAACTTGATGTGGATTCCTTAATGGAATTAAGAGGTGCAGCCCACAGGTGATTTTATGAGTGAATTTGTACCAGTTAAAATAGAGGAAATTATTGATGAAGGTAGAGACACAAAAACATTTAGATTTGATAATGATTACGGTTATGCTGACAAGGATACTCTTAAACCAGGTCGATTTTTAACTGCATGGCTACCAGATACAGGTACTGCTCCTTTCTCATTTTCTTACGGTGCTGAGGATGAGGCACCAGGAATAACTGTCCACAAATTTAATGATGAAGATGAAGAAGAGAAAGATAGAGTAGGTCGCCCTGTCCGAAGCTTTACCTCTGTATTATTTGATAAAGAAGTTGGTGATACTTTACACGTCTCTTATCCAAGAGGCAATTCTTTCTCAAAATTTAAACAATATGATAGAAAGTGCTATATTGGTGGTGGCTGCGGAGCACCTCCTCTAGCATTTCTTGCTGAGTCAGATATTAATAAGTATGGTTTCGATGTCTTCTTACTTGGTGCCAAAACAGATGTAGAATTATTGTTTGAGGACAGAATAAAAAAAGCTATGAGACATGAGGACTTCAATAATGTTTTTGTTTCAACAGACGATGGCTCTTACGGACAACCTGGTCGTGTAACAGAATTAATAAAGCAAGTTGATCTGCGAAAAGGAGCAACAACTATCTATATATGTGGCCCAGAAGCAATGATGAAAGCAGCTGCTGATATGCTTGTTGAAGATGGTCATGATCCAAGAGACATATTAATTCTGATGGAAAGATACATGAAGTGTGGTATTGGTTTATGCGGATCATGTGACTGCGGAGGTAGACGTGTATGCGTAGATGGCCCTGTATTTGCATACAGTGAATTACAAGATACTGAGTTTGGTACTTTAAGAAGAGAAAGAAGCGGTCTTTATGTTCCTATTGTAAAACCTTAAAAACACTCTATCACACTATTCTATCAGGTGCATTGTACGCGTCCAGCTACTTTTGCTCTCAAGGGTATTTGAGTGATTTGAAATGAAATTACTGTTATTGGATTCAGAATTCATAGAATATGAACCAAAAAAGAAAGCTATAGCTAGTGCTGAGAAGGTTCCTAAACAACTAACTAGAGTTGATAATTGCTTAGTTGTATTTGTTTCTGTTGAAAAAGAAGATGAAAAAGATATTTCTGCAATAGCAGTAAAAGCTGTTGAAGAAATTGATGGTGTTGCAAAACAAATTGCTCAGAAAAAAATAGTTGTTTATCCTTGGGTTCATCTAAGTCACAATCCTTCATCTCCAGGACCAGCATTAACATGCGTAAAGCAGATAGAAGAACTTTTGAATTTAGGTGGAAAATATGAAGAAATTCATAGAGTTCCTTTTGGTTGGTACAAGTCATTTAATATCAAAGATAAAGGACATCCTTTAGCGGAATTATCCAGAGAAATTTATGTTGATAAAAATGCAAAGAGCGAAACAAAAGAAGACGAGCATACAAGTAAAGCTGTGAAAAAAGAAGCAGAATTAAAATCACAGTGGTATATCATGACTCCTGATGGAAAAATGATTGATGTATCTAAATTTAATTTTTCTGGGCATCATGCATTAAAAGCATTTTCAGATTATGAGATAAGTGGTACAAGAGAAACTCGAGGAAAAGATCCTTTGCATATCCCTCTTATGAGAAAAATGCAGTTAGTTGATTTTGAACCAGGAAGTGATCCAGGTAATCTACGATGGTATCCTAATGGAGAATTAATAAAAAACTTAATGGAAGATCACATTACAAACGTATTAACAGATTACGGTGCAATGAAAGTTGAAACTCCTATTATGTATGATTTTCATCATCCAGCATTAGAAAAATATCTTAATCGTTTTCCTGCTAGACAATATACAATAATGTCTGATAAGAAAGAATTATTTTTAAGATTCAGTGCTTGTTTTGGTCAATATCTTATCAAACATGATGCAAGTATCTCTTACAAGAACTTACCACTAAAAATGTATGAATTAACTCATTATTCTTTTAGACGTGAAAAATCTGGAGAATTGTCAGGTTTACGAAGATTAAGGGGATTCACAATGCCTGATATGCATACTTTATGTAAAGATATAGAATCTGCAAAGCAAGAGTTTAGCCAACAATTTGATTTATGCATGGATTGGATGAAAGATGTAGACGTCCCATATGTTGCTGGTTTTCGTTTCGTTAAATCATTTTTCGATGAAAATAAAGAATACATAACTGATATAGTTAAGCGTTTAGATAAACCTGTTTTAATTGAATTATGGGATAAACAATTCTTTTATTTTGTAATGAAGTTTGAATTTAATTTTGTAGATTCAACAGGTAAAGCAGCTGCATTAAGTACAGTACAAATTGATACTGAAAATACAGAAAGATTTGGAATAAAATATACAGACACTGATAATAAAAGAAAATTTCCATTAATGCTGCATGCTTCAGTATCTGGAGGAATTGATAGAAACTTATATGCTATATTAGAACATGCTGGCCTTAAACATGAGCAAGATAAAATAAATCCATTATTTCCATTATGGTTATCACCAACTCAAGTTAGATTAGCACCAGTAAATGATACATTCATAAAAGACTGTGAGAAAATTGCTAAGCAATTAGTAGAAGCAGGTATTAGAGCTGATGTAGATGATAGATCAGATACAGTTGGTAAGAAAATTAGAGATGCAGAAATTGATTGGATTCCTTTTATTGTAGTTTATGGTGAAAAAGAAAAGTCCTCAGGAAAATTAGCTGTTCGTTTCAGAGAAAATGGTCAAGTTAAGCAATTGTCAGGCGATGAATTAATTAAATTAATTAAACAAGAAACAAAAGGATATCCATTTAGAAAAAGTACAATGAATATGTTACTTTCTAAGAGACCTGTATTTGTTGGTTAAGATTTATCTAAATCTAGTAGATCTTTCATATGTTTTTTACTTGCACCAGAAATTACTTTTATTCCAATTGCTATAACAATAATAAAAACAATACTAATTACCACTGCATATAGAACAATTACAGGAACTTTAAAC
>EAAG01000022.1:0-8750 GCA_026058435.1 Candidatus Aenigmatarchaeota archaeon
ATACATTTGAGATAAAACCTGATAATATTGTAACAATTGAAAAAGAATGGAAACAATGGCAAATACAGAAATTAGAAAAGGCTGCTGTTAAGCCTGTAAAAATACTTGCTTGTGTTTTAGATGAAAAAGAAGCTGATTTTGCTTTAATTGGAAATAAAGTTGACATGCTAGCAAGTATTCGTGGTCCATCAGGAAAATCATTTGATGGGCATGAAGAAATTAAGAAGAAATATTATGCAGAAATAATAGAATATATCAGAAATAAACTAGAAACTGGGAAATATGAGAAAGTAGTGATAGCTGGACCAGGATTTACAAAAGAAAATATTTACAATATTATCAAAGAAGATAAATCATTAGTAAATAAAATTATAACTGATAGTGTTAGTCATACTGGAATTGCAGGTATTCGTGAATTGATTAATCGTGGAGCAATAGATCAAATTGTAAAAGAAAGTGATGTTAGTTTTCAAACACAGATAATAGATGAATTCTTTGTACAGATTGCAAAAGACGGATTAGTAGAATATGGACTAAATGGTTCTCGATCTGCAATAGAAAATGGAAATGCTGAAATGCTTCTTATTGCTGATACTGAAGTGCATGAGAATGAGGAACTAATTGATATGGCAGAAAAATTGAAAACTAAAGTGCATATCATAGATACCCAACATGAAGCTGGCAAACGCTTTTCTTTATTTGGCGGTATAGCTGTTTTCCTTAGGTATAAGATATAATATATATGTTGTAATATATATTTAGAATTATAAAATCCTGCTCAATCCGCCCAAACGTATGTCATTGCAGGAATGCGACGGCCGGGATTTGAACCCGGGTCACAACCTTGGCAAGGTTGTATCCTAACCACTAGACTACCATCGCATGTATCATTACATTACCTTAACTAAGTAGAATTAAAAATGTTTAACTTTATAAATAACATTAGTGAAATTAACTTTAGGTAGTAATTATGTTTGGTTTCGGTAAAGATAAGAAAGAGAAGGAAATGAAGGCAATTAAAGATGAGATAAATAAGCCTGTTGATGGCCCTATAATGCCTGAGAATAAACCTGTCCTTGATCGTGTGTCTGATATTAATGAAAAAGGTGAGTGGGATGAAGGATATAAAACTCCATCTAGTGTTCCACCTGCTATAATGCCTGAAAATGAGCCTGCTCCATTACCTGAAATAGCACCATTACCAGAACAAATTGAGCCTATTGATGATCTATCAGATGAAATAGAAGATGAAGTTGAAGAAATGGCTAACAAACAAATAATAACTGGTAAAGATGGGGAAACTCCTCTTTTCATTAAAGTTGATAAATACAGTGATTTGCTTGCTCATGTAAAAGAGATGAAAACCTTTTTGAAAACCTTTAAGCAAACTCTTGATGTTTTAAGAGAAATTGAAAATGCTAAAACTGATGCAGTAAAGATTCTTGTTGCATCTGCAAATAGATTAGAGCGTATTTTAGAGACTGCGGATCAAGAACTGCTTAAACCTGATTTAGCTGAAGAAGTTGAAGCATCTGGACAGGAAGAAGCATCACATGTTGAAGATACTTTAGAAAGTCTTAAAACAGAAATTAATTCTTTGAAAGGCGAGCTCAAAAGAATGGAATAATTATTTCTTAAATGCGAGGGACCGGATTCGAACCGGCGAATGGACTAACCAACAAGATTTCTCTCTCATAGCTGTAAACAGCTCGAAACTCAAAATAAGTCTTGAGTCTTGCGCCTTTGACCACTTGGCTACCCTCGCACAAGTATCAATTATATAGAATCTCGTGTTTTAAAATTTAAAAGAATCGTTTGTTCTATAGAATAAAAATAAAATAAAAAGAAAAAGGAAAATAAAAAAATAAAAATTAAATCTTCACTTTGTTTACATACTTTTTAGCGACAGTGTCAACAGCATTCTTTAAACCAAGTCCAAGAGCGATTGCGATTCCAAGTCCAAGTGCACCTACTATGATAAGTAAGATGTTGTTAACCAGCGTAGCTGGTATTCCAAGAACCGGTAGTGCAAGAGCAATACCTACATACAGTGTAAAGAAAAATATTACTTTACCTGTAATCATTGCCCAAAGTTTGTTTGTGCTCTTAAGGTGCATCTTAATGTATTCTCCCAGTGCGTAACCGGCTACAATTATTGCAGATGCTCCAATTATTTTTGGTATAAATGCTGTTATCTGAGCTGTCCAAGCAGCGAGTGCTGGTATTCCAAGAATTTCATTACTTAATGCAGCTGTTATAAATCCAAGATAAATCCACCATCTAGTTATGACAGAGAATAGATTTGATAAACTTACAACAGGTTTTTTCTGTTCTGTAACAAAGTAATCGAGGTTTACTCTTTCTAGCAATTCTTTAACTACTCTACCAAGAATCTTACCTACAACCAGACCTATGATTAACAAAATCACAGCGCTGATAAGATTCGGCAAGAATGCTATAGTCGACTCACCGAGACCGCCCAATACTGATAACAAATCGGCCATTCTTTAATTCCTCCATAATTTTTTGTAGAAGACTTTTCAAAAATACGTCCAAGCAAGTCTTCTGGATCCAGAAACCACTCGGTTTCTAATAAATCATCCTTAAAGATGCAATATAAAGATTATTTTGCTTAATTTTTTAGAAATTTTTTGGTTTTTTTAGAAAAAAAATTATTTTTTTAGAAATTTTTAGAAAAAATAAAAAAGCGCCGAGAGCAGGATTCGAACCTGCGTGCGCCGAAGCGCTCCTGCTATCTCAATTCTCAAAAATTATGATTTAACTCGTCATATCCGCCTAAGCAACAAGAGTTGCCGTCAGAGTCAAGCCATATTGTCATCGAATTCTCAAGGCAGACGCGTTTAACCAGGCTCCGCCATCTCGGCTTTCTTTTGATAGATGTTTGTTATTAGTAAATTTATAAATGCTTTATTTGATTGAACTTATCATTTTTTTAACTTGGGATGGGTTCAAGCCAACCAAGGGAGCAAATGTTTCTTTTGGTAGTTTATTTAGTTTACTTATATTAATTTCACTAGTAGCAGATGCATTTGTATTGATTTTATCAGATACTTTAATTTTTATACAAGATGTCCATTTTTCTAATCTTTTTTGTAAGGTTTTATCCACTTTTCCAGTTAAAATTGGAAAAGCACCTCTTTTCATCATCATCCATATTGCAAGCATATCCATGTTGCTTCGCAACTGAGAAGAGAAATACCCTGCTGTTTGTAATGGCATACCGCCTGGGCCTGGTTCTGTTGTATCATATACATATGATTTGTCCCGTATTTCGATTGTTATGGTTTTATCTGGATTTTTCATCTTAACTTTGTATCCTTTATTGAAGAATATCTCACCTATTTGCTCTTTTATTTGCTGACTTGTCTTTGGAAACTTCTTATCAGCTCTTACTGCCTCGATCTTGAATGTTTTTTTCTTAGAAAATCCCTTCATTAGCTTAGAAACTGCTTTTTCTATTGATTTCATGTCTTTTTCTACAGTAATTACAGGTGAAAATGATGCAACACCGAATATGTGTTCTAAATCATTCTTAATTTGTTTGCTATAATCATCAACAACTACCCTTCCATCAACTATTTTCACGTTTTTTCCTGTTAGTCTACGAATGTTTTTTCTTAATTCACTTAACATCTGTCGTTTTACTGGATCTGACTTTAGATGCAGTTCATTATATCGTATAATTGTTTCCATGAAATAGAATTCATAGATGTGTTTTTAAGATTTTTACTCGTAATGATATTATGGTTAATGTTGATAACAATACTACCATAACTGAATATTGTGAATTTGTAAAAGATGTATATGGATTGTCAAATGAGAGATATTTCAGTATATGGGATATGATGAGTAATATAGAAAGATTTGCAATGAGAGGTTTGAAAGGTATACGAAAAGAAGATTATGAAAAAGCGAAATTAAATCTTTTGATTTCTTTTAGTTGGTTTACTTCAATTACAAATAAACTTCATATTGATATAGAAGATGCAGTATGGAAACGATTTCCATTCATGTGTTCGTATTGTGCATCTAATCCTTGTAAATGTAAGAAAGAAAAAATAGAAATACGCCAAAAAGTTCCTATAGATAATTCAAAAAAACCAAATACTCTTAGAGATTATCAAAATATGTTTAAAGAAATATATCCAATTGAAGCTAGAACTATAGAGCACGCAGGTGTTCATCTTGCAGAAGAACTTGGTGAACTTTCTGAAGCAATACTTACTTACAGAAGTGGTCATAAAGACGAAATGTTCAAAGAAGTTATCATAGAACTTGCAGATGTTTTTTCATGTTTTATTGGTTTGTTTAACTCTATAAATTTTGATATGACAACAGAACTTTCAAAGATGTTTTTTGATAATTGTCATGTTTGCCATAATGCTCCATGTAATTGTAATTTTAATTCTGTAATAAAATTCAAATCTTGATTATTTAGATAGTTTTTGTGCTTGAGATATTAAATCTTGAGCTTTTTCACGAGAAACTGGTAAAGTTTTTGCCTTCAATACATCTTGTATTGTTATAATATCATTATCAATTAATTTCCCTATTGTATTTCCTTCTGCAGAAAGTATTGTTACTGGATATAATTTATCTTTTGTAATTATATTATCAAGATTATGTTCTTTACTAATATTCCATCCTGTTAATAACATATTTTTACCTTTTGCATAATCTATTGCATGTTGTGAGAATTTTGTATTTGTAACAACCCATGAACCTGTAAAATTATATTTTCCTGATTTATTTTTGTTAATATCATCCATTCTTGCCCAAACTGTCAATACTACACCTAAAGATGTGTATCTATGAGGATTAACATGACGTTTACACTCAACTAATAGAGTTTTTCCATCTTTTTGAGCTACTACATCAACTTCATGTGAAACAAATTCGCCTTTAATTATTTGATCAAGTTTGCATTTGAATCCATTAAATTCTAGAATTTTTTTAACATATCTTTCAAATACCATTGGACCTAAATGAGCAACAGATTCTCTCAATCTATAATCAAATGGTGATTTATTTTCTAATTTATTTAATTCTATTAGAATTTTTTTATAAACATCATGCGTTGATTCTCCTTCTTTAACAGTTGACTCTATTCTTGATGCTATTTGCATTGCGGTTTTATGATCAACACCAACTCGTTTTATTGTTTTAATTATTTTATTTTTATCAAACTTTTCTTTTTCACCGTTTGCTTTTACAACTAAAACCATATCAATCACTTTATTATGTATGCATTGTTCTTCTTAGAAAAATTTACAGCATTTTTGAGTTTGTTCTTATGTTCTGCATAAATTGTATAAAGAACTTCTCCTTTTTTTACTTTCTCATTTAATTTTTTATTTAAAAATATTCCTGATTTTTTATTTTGAGGTGAACCTGCTAAACGTGAAATTCTTTGCAATGCATGAATACTAATGTATTTTACTTTTCCAGATTTATGTGCTAAAACATTTTTATGTAATTTTCCAATTTTTATTTTATCTGGCATTATGTTTGGGTTTCCGCCTTGAGCTTTTATTATCTCACGTAATTTTTCTTCTGCTCTACCACTTTTTATTATTAATAGTGCTAAAGTTCTTCCTTGTTTTAAAGTACGAACTCTTTTCTTAATTAAAAACATTGCAGCTGCAAGTTCTACAACTTTTTTTATTAGGTAATGATTCTTCCTTGCTATTAGAATTTCTAGAGCTTCTCTTGCTTCTAATGCTGGTCCTAATGCATGTCCTATTGGCTGCTTTCCATTTGTTAAAACATAATCAACATTCATTCCCAGCATTTTTCCTACTCTTCTGAACTTTAATCCTAATTCTTTTCCTTCTTTTTTTGTTTTTACTTTTGCTTCTGGTCCAACAGGAATATCAATTATAACATATTTTGAGCCAACTACTTTTTTCTTACTCAATACGGATGGTAATAACATTGAATCTTGGTTTAGAGGGCGCTCGATTTCAATGAACTGGTCATCTGCTGGAGCTAAGTTAAAAGAACCGCCCCATACAATACATCCACCAGTATCTTTGATTATTTTTGTTATCTGTACTTTTGTTTTCTTAACAGGAGCTAATACTTCCATTCTATCTGCAGTGCCAGCTGGACTAGTAATAGCACGGGAAGATGTTTTTGGCATTCGTAGTCCAGATGCTGCAATTATAGGAACTAATAATAATGTTGTTTTATCTCCTGGAACTCCACCTATAGAATGTTTGTCAACACTATTATTACCAAATTCTAAATGAGCACCAGTTTCAATCATTGCTTTTGTAAGATAGTATACTTCTTTATCGGTCAATCCGTTTATTGTGGTTGCAGTTAAGAATGAACTTATTTCTAAATCATTTAGTTTATGTTTTTCAACATCATGAATTAATTCTCTTGCTTCTGAAAACGATATGGGTTTATTATGAATTTTTTTCCTTATAGCTTCTTTTGAAATAAGCATTTCTCTTGGTTCTGCGCTAATACTATCTCCTGAATCTACATCAAGAATTTTTGCAAGCTGGCTGTTAATAATAATTTCACCAGAACTAACTAAACTTGTTGAAGTATTGACAACTGCAGCAATTTCCTTTTTTCCATGTTTTAAAATAATTCTATTTAGTGGAGTTACTCCAAGTTTCTTTGCATTATCTTCATGAATTATGCAGATTGTTTTTGTTGATGCATTAATTCTTGATTTTTTTACTTTCAGTTTCATTTAGACACCTTACGTTTATTTTTTATAATTTGATTTATGCGAATGGTCTCTATTAATCCAATTAAACTGCAAGATATTAAATAAACTATGAAAATATTTATCAATAATGCAACCGTGGCTATTATTAATAAATCACTAACCCTTGGTAATTCTCTAAAAAATCCACTGGATAATGGTACTTGTTCTATATCTTCTATTGTTTTTATCTCTTGACATACTTCTTGTTGACCAATTGGGTGTTCTGATATAAACTTTTCCATTTTTTCGTTGTATTCAGTTTCGTTTATTATTTGATTATTTTCATCTAGTGTTGCTACAGAAATACTTGGAAAGAATTCATATAAAATACATGTATGCTTGATATTTTTTTCGGATAATTGAAAAATGTCATATACATTGTATGGAAAGAAAAATCTTATAAAATATTCGTTAAATTTTCCGATAAAAAATGAAAATTCCGTTATATCTGTTGGCCCAGAATCTAATTTTGATTGTATTTCATCATTTATGTCTTCAAGTGGTTTTAATTGAGTATATTTTTCTGATAAATATTCATTAACGGCGGTTTCATTGAAAGTAAGACAACCACGTATGTCTGGACTTCCTATACAACTGCGCCCATCACTCCCTATACTCATTCCCATAATATATGCTGCGTAGTATTCTGTTGAATTTAATGCATGTTCATAGGTTCTTATTTTTATTAGTTCTACTGTATTATGAATTAACGTATCTATATTCTCATTCATATAATCTATTTTTTCCAAAACAAAAAGTCCTGCAGGTATTAGTAAAATCAAAAATATGATAGGGATAATCATTTTCTGTTTGGTCGGTTTCAAAAATACTTTCAGTTTCATTTATCCACCTCTTAGTTCACGCAATACTTTTACTGGGCGTTTCACGCCTTGTTCGGTTATAACTCCTTCAACATATCTCCATGGAGTAATATCAAAAGCTGGGTTTAATATAACTGAGTCTGGTAATTTCTTTGTAACTTCATTTGGATCTCTATATTCTATTTTAACAGTGTCTTTATGATACTTCAAAGTATTGGCAATAACATACATTGGCTTTCCTATTGCATCTGCAGATGTAGCCATTAGTAATGTTCCTATTTTATTGATAACTCCTTTCCATGTAAGAACATCTGCGCCAACTGCAACCATGTCAACTTCTTCCATATAATATCCTGCTGCTGCATCAATTATGTATTTTATTTTTACACCTGCTTTTCTTAGTTCTTTCGCTGATAATAATCCTTGTCTACGCGGTTCTGTCTCAGTAACATATACTTCTTTAATTTTGGATTTGTTTGCAATTAATGCTGCATCTAATTCAGAAGAATTGCAGTGTATCATTATCTTTCCTTTCAAAACTTTAGCGTTTTTGTTTATTTTTTTCTGTAAACTCTCTATATATTCAATTTGTTCATTGATTGTGTTTATTCCTGGCTTTTTCTTAATTTTAGATAGAACATTAGAGAGCATTATGGTTGTAGTTGGACGAGCAGTTTCTAATTCATGTATTTTCTTAAAAAATACTTTTTCAAAACCGTTTTTCTTTGCAAATTGCTTCAAAAACTTCAGAGATTCCAGTGTTATGGTCCGAGAAGAACGTATTTTCATTGACTTTATATCTTTGATTATGTCTGTCATATAAGTTTAATTGATAATAACCCAAATAAAGCTTTATATTGATAAATAGTGTAGATTAATTATGTCTAGTAATGTCAGATTTATGGAAGCAATTACCTCTGGATTTGATTTTGTAAATAACTCTAAAAATTTCTTGTTTGTTTTTATCTGGTCTCTAATACAAATTATTTTGGTAGGTGTACCTACAATTTTGATATCATCATCATTATTAACAACAGTAACAAGTGGAACTTCTTATATTTCAGTACTCATATCATATTTACCACTCATAATAATAGGAGTTGTGGTGTATTTAGTAGAGATTCTTTTCACAGGAGCTTTAATCTATCGATACAAGACAGAAAAATCTTTGTCGGTTTCTA
>EAAG01000023.1:0-8509 GCA_026058435.1 Candidatus Aenigmatarchaeota archaeon
AAATATATTTGACTTGTCCTAAAGATGATTCATTAATAGAAACATTTACTATGAAAGAAGTGTTAGTTGTTATAGTTTGGTTAGCGGGTGTTGGATTGTTATAAGTAATTGGTGGCGCTACACCCAGTATTGTTATTTCTCTAGATCCGGTACAATTTTCATTTCCCAAATTATCAAAAGCACATGCTTGGTAAGGAAAAGTATAATTCTTATATGGTTCGGCTACTGTTTGATTTACATATAGTAACCAATCATCTGTACCATATTTATTTAGATTAGTCATATATTGCTGACGTATTTGATCTGCAGTTAAGCTTATGTTCCAAATTCTTACTTCATCGATTGTACCGTTGAATTCTCTTGTACCTATATCAATATTTCCAATCACAACGTTTCTTTTAGAAATGCCCATTTGTCCTGCATAACTTGTAGAATTTACTAATGAACCGTTGACATATAAATTTATATGAGAACCATTCCAGTTTCCTACTAAATGGACCCACTGCTCCTGAGGTATAGCAAAAGCAGATATAGCTGAACCACTGCCCACAGAAAATTTAGCTAAATCACCCGCATCAACTATGTGTAGTATGAATCCTTGATCATCACCATCTGTATCCCAACTATCTACAATCCTTGGCAGAATATTTGAAGGTGTTCTCATTTTTATCCATGCGGATATTGTTATATTCCCACTTATGTTTAAGCTAGCTGGCTTCCCTAAATCAATTGAACCGGAAACACCATCAAATTCAAACCCACCACCATACTTTCCACTAGAATTCCAAACTGCTCCAACAATAGTTCCATTATTTCCATACTTACTTACGTCAGTAACGATTGTTTGATTTTCTCCTAAACTAGAAACATTATCAAAATTTAACATAAGAACAAGCGAGTTATTATAAATTGCATAACTTGTAGTGTTCCAAGTGTATGTCATATTTGTTAAGTTGAACTCAGTTAAATTTACTTTTATTTCTGTTGAAAGGTTTGTTGTTATTGTTGCATCATCTGGAGTTGGTGGAAGTATACCAATAATATTTCCTGTAGGTGATTGTCCTATAACACCAATTGTTGCTGCAAATACTATTGCAAATACTAACACCACTAAGTATCTAGCGTTATCTTGGCTAATCATCCGAATTCACTGTGTAATTATATGCGAGAATGTGTATATATTTAGGCTTTTTTCAATTATTGCGTTCTTTTTATATATACTGATTTCAAATTATGTTTATGGTTAAGAAAAAAAAAGGTTTACTAAATCTTAGTCCACATGATGAAGATAAAGTATTGCTACTTACAACAGGATTAGTATTTGGAATGGCGCTTGCATGTTTTATATTTCAAATTTATACTTATGTTGGATTAGCAGCATTATCAATTGGTTTGGTTTTGCTATTAATTGAAAATAGAGAAAAGCGAATAAAACGATGAAAATCGTTACAGGCTCTTGCTTCCTGAAATATGGAAGGTGATGTCATGACACATATTGAAGTAACATTTCTAGGTACAACAGCGTCAATACCAACTAAATATAGGAATCATCCTGCTATTTTTCTTAGATATCAGAGTGAACAAGAACATGTTTATTTATTTGATTGTGGTGAGGGAACTCAAAGACAAATCACTATCTTAGGTGATCCAAGTGTAAATTTTATGAGAATTAATGATATTTTTATTACTCACTGGCATGCTGATCATTTTGCAGGCTTATTTGGATTATTAGAAACATTGTCTTTGGAAGGACGCAAACGTGATTTGAGGATATTTGCTCCTGAAGCTGAAGAATTTGTTTCATTAATTGATTCTTTTGGATATTCTAGCAAACCTTTCAATATTATTCCAATTAATGTTGAACATATTGGAACTAAACCGCAAGTTCTAATAGACGAAGAAGAATATCAGATAGTTGGTATTCCTGTTGATCATGGTATACCTGCAGTTGGATATGGTTTTATTGAAAAAAATCGCGTAAATATTGACAAAGATAAAGCTAAAGCTTTAGGATTGCCAGATAAAGGGCCAATTTATCATAAATTGAAAGCCAATGGAAAAGTAATTTTCAAAGATAAGGTGGTAAAACTAGAGGATATTTCTTTGGTTGAAGAAGGGAAGAAGGTTGTGTATAGTGGTGACACTCGTCCATCTCAGAATATAATAAATTTATCTAAAAATGCTGACTTGCTTATACATGATTCAACTTATTTTGAGGATTTTAAACGCAAACATACAACTTTCAAAGATGTTTTGAAAATAGCTAAGGAAGCTGGTGTCAAACAACTTGCCCTTACACATATCAGTCGAAGGTATAGTGATATAAGAAAGTTGAAAGAGATGGTTGAAAAATATCCTTCAGTTATTTTAGCAAAAGACTTTATGCAACTTAAGATTTAACTAAATCGCTTTCTATAAATACCACTTTAAAAATTATTTATTATGGTAAAAGGCAAAGCTAGTAATAAGAGTAAGGATTTGAAAAAAACATTAGGTTTACTAGATGTAACGTTCTTATGCGTAGGTGCTATTGTTGGTTCTGGAATCTTTATCATACCTGCTTTAGCAGCAGGAATTCTTGGTTATGCATCTTTATGGATATGGATATTCACAAGTATCATTGCTATAGCAATGTCAACTATTTTTGCTGAATTAACATCAATGTATGAAGATTCTGGCGGTATTTACAAGTATGTAAGGGATGCATTTGGTGAACATGTAGGATTTTTATCTGGATGGAGTGCTTGGGTTGTTTCTTGGACATATGCTGGAATGCTTGCAATGGGAGGAATAGCTTATATTTCAGCTATATACCCTTTAGATCCATTGGGAAAAGTTTTTACAGCAGTAATGGTTATTGGATTTTTTACTTTAATTAATTTACATGGAATAAAAAGTAGTGCTAGGACACAAATTATTCTTACAAGTTTCGCAATTGTAGCTTTGATTATTATTACAATCGCATTATCGTTTTTCTTTGACTTTTCGACAGCAACTGTTTTTGATATAAAATCATTCACTATAGGAACAGTTCTACTTGCTGCAGCAATTATTATACAGCCTTACATAGGTTGGCAAGAAGCAACTTTTGTTTCAGAAGAAGTTAAAAATAGTCGAAAAATTGTACCAAAAGCTATTATATATGGAACAATTATAGTTTCGGTCATTTATCTTGCTGTTACAATTACAACTATAGGCGCTGTCCATATTCTTCCTGGTGGTTTAACAGAATTTGCAGCAACAGAAGCTCCATTTGCAGGATTAATGGAACATCTGTATGATAATGGTGGATTATTGTTATCATTATCTGCGATAGTAATTATTTTCAGTGCTTTGAATAGTTGGATAACAACTGCTGCTCGTTTACCATATGGAATGGCTAAAGATAAAACTTTACCAGATATATTTTTGAAATTAAATAAAAACGGTGCGCCTGTAAACTCTCTAATAGTTCAGTTTGTTATTACGTCGATAATAGTTTTTGTTGCAGAATTTTTATTAGGAAGTGGGTTTGAAATTCTATTACTAACTACAATGCCAGTTACTTTATTCATATACTTCCTTGTTTATCTATCTCTATTGCAGATAAGACAAAAACATTCGAGAAAGAAAGCGTATTATCGAGCTCCTCTGAAATTTGTAATACCTGCAGTATCGGCAGTATATGTGTTTGTGATTGGTTCTTTCTTAACAGTAGAACAACCTGATCTTATTCTCAAAGCAGCTAGTTTAATTGTATTAGGCATACCGCTATACATCCTTGTAAAATTATATACAAGTAAATCTTTTACAGAGAAATTCTTTGATAAATTCTCATGGATTTTCAATAAGACATTTACTTTTTGGTACACTAAAAAAGATGTTGAGAAAGTTATTAAGAACTCTAAACTGAAAAAAGGCTATACTGTACTTGACTTTGGATGTGGTACTGGAAATACTACATTAGCAGTAGCTAAGAAAGTTAGAAGAGAGGGAACTGTTGTTGCTGTTGATTTAAGTCAAAAACAATTAGAACGGGCTGTAAAAAGAATTGAAAAGGCTCTTGACTATTCAAATGTTATATTTATCAAAGAACGTGAGCTTGCTCCATTTGGAAAAGTATTTGATTCAATAACATGTGCGGGTGTATTGGGATATATTAGTACTCCTAAAAATACTTTGAAAAAAATGTTTTCATTATTGAAAAAAGGTGGAACATTTTCCTTTATGTCATTTGGAACTAGTTTAGGAATGCCAGCTCCTTCATATTTGAAATCTGAAGAAAGTATAAAGGAATTGTTCAAATCAATTGGAATTAAAGTTAAAATTGACCGAGTGCATAAGAAAGGTGCTGTTTACTGGTTTATTTATGGAAAAAAATGAGGGATTATATGAAAAAAGATAAAGAAAAAAGTTCTTTAAGAAGAACTATTGGTAAGAAAACGTTACTATTTATTACGATAAATGCTATTTTAGGAACAGGTATATTTTTCTTGCCAGCTATAGGTGCTATCCATGCAGGTGCATCATCACTTCTTTCATGGATAATAATGTCATTCATTGCAATTGTTATATCATTATATTTTGCAGAACTTGTTTCATTATTTCCTAAAGCAGGTGGTGTGTATGAATTTATTAAAAAAGCATTTGGCGAATTTTACTCATTTATTTTTGGATGGATTGCATGGATAGTTGCAAATATAACAATTGCAATGCTTGTTGTTGGTTCAATTATGTATCTTTTTCCAAATGAAACTCTATTATTTAATGCAATTTTTTCTGTTTCCATAATAGTTCTGTTTAATTACATTAGTTATAGAGGTATGAATATATCTTCTAGATTACTTTTATTTTTTGGATTAATGACTGTAGCTACTTTACTAATGTTAATAATACCTGGTATCCCACAAATAAATCCTGGAGCATTTGACTCTTTATTTGTATTTTCATTTCCAGCTGTTTTTTTGGCTATATATTTTATTTCGGAAACCTTTTTTGGATGGGAGACAGCTACATATTTATCAGAAGAAATAAAAAATGTAAGAAAGGTACTTCCAAAAACTCTTGTAATAGCTACAATTATTGTAGGAATATTAGCTGTTTTGACTGTTGTAGTATCCATAGGGGTTGGTGGTTGGGAGGCGTTAGCTGGACAAAGTGCTCCATTAGTGTTTGTTTCATCAATGCTGTTTGGTACAGAATTCTCTAAAATATTTGCATTGTTAATATTTATTCCATTAATAGGAACAGCAGCTACTTGGATTGTATCATCACCTAGACTTCTCTATGCAATGTCAAGAGATAAAGTTCTCTTACCAAAGTTTGGAAAAATTCATAAAAAATATGGCACACCATACATCGCAATATTATTCCAGACAGTAATTACATGCGCTGTAACTTTCATAGGCTTTGCTGACTTCATGATATTATTGTCACTTCTCCTTCCGCTCATATTAATTCTGTATTCAGGTGTCTTGCTATCTGTTGTAAAATTAAGAATATCAAAACCAAACCTAAAGAGACATTTCAAAGCTCCTTTTGGTCGAGTAGGTCCTATTCTAATAGTAATATTTAATGTAGCTTTACTCGGTTATTGGTTAATTGAAGTACAAAATTCTTTAGCAATATTTTCTATAGGAATCTCCTTGATTTTCCTAGGTATACCTATGTACGTTGTGATTAAATTAGAAACAGATGGAAGATTTACAGAGAAATTCTTTGATAAATTTTCATGGTTCTGGAGCAAAACCTTTTCATTATGGTACACAGAAAAAGATGTTGAAAAAATAATAAAAAATGCTAAATTGAAAAAAAAACATACGGTATTAGACTTTGGATGTGGAACTGGTATAACAACTTTAGCTGTTGCTAAAAAAGTTAAGACTGATGGAACTGTTGTTGCAGTTGATTTAAGTCAAAAACAATTAGAACGGGCTGTAAAAAAAATAGGAAAAGCTTTAGATTATTCAAATGTGATATTTATTAAGGAAAATGAGCTTGCTCCTTTTGGTCGTTCTTTTGATGTAATTACATGTGTAGGTGTAATGGAACATTTTCCTGAACCAGAAAAAGATATTAAGCAACTTTTATCGTTTTTGAAAAAAGGTGGAACTTTTTCCTTTATGTCATTTGGAACTAGTTTAGGAATGCCAGCACGTGCTCATCTGAAAAAGGAAGAAAATATAAGAGAGTTGTTTGAATCAATTGGCATGAAAGTTAAAATTGAAAAAGAACGTAAGAAAGGCGTTGTTTATTGGTTTATTTACGGAAAAAAATAATTTTCTTAAGTCTTTAAAAGACATTTGACTGATTTGATTATATGAATGTAATTAAAAAGGCTGGAAAAATCCTTCAGGAAAATGTTTGTGATCATTGTATAGGTAGACAATTTGCACAAATTGGTTCTGGTTATTCAAATGATGACCGAGGTAGCATTATCAGAAGTATGACTGCTAAAAATGCTGAAATTAAAATTGAAAAGAACTTGAGAAAGTTTAAGTTTGATAAGAAGTTGATAAAACCTTCTGAAAAAATTAAATGTTCTGTTTGTTGCAATTTCTTTGATGAAAAAAATATGAACAAATGGTTGGAAAAGATACAACGCGCTTCGCGCGGACTGGATTATAAAACTTTCTTAGTTGGTACAAAATTATCTGATAATTTAATCACTAATGAGGAAAATTTATGGGAAAGAGTTGGTATTGATTACTGCGAGCCAATAAAATCTGAAATAAATAGAGAAATGGGAAAATTAGTTGAAAATAATCTAAAAAAAAGCTTTTCTAATACTCCTGATGTCACATTCATACTTGATATTAAGAATAATAGAGTTATTACAGAGATTAAATCAATTATGTTTTATGCAGAATACCAAAAACTGAAAAGAGGTATACCTCAGACAAGATGGCCATCTGGTAAGTACAAGACTAGTGTTGAGCAGATTGCTGCTAAACCTTATCTTACTAAGACTAAAGGTACAGGTACTAAGTTTCATGGTGCTGGTAGAGAAGATATTGATGCATTATGTTTAGGATGGCGACCATTTGTTTTAGAAATACTAAATCCTAAGAAAAGACTAACAATTAAAGAAATACGTGCATTATCAAAGAAAATACCTAAAGCTGTGAAAATAAGAAAGATGCGATTTTCAGATAATAAAGAAGTTGCTAAATTAAAAGAGGCTAAATATAATAAATCTTACAAATCTCTGGTTTCTTGTGAAAATCCTATTAAGAAAAAGGAGCTTGAGGCACTTTCAAGGCTTAAACGAGTGATAAGTCAGAAAACTCCTGAACGAGTATTGCATAGAAGATCTGATTTAACAAGGAATAGGAGAGTTGTCTCAATTAAAGCTAAATATATTAATCCAAAATCCTTTGAAATTACTGTTTGTGCAGAATCTGGTACTTATATTAAAGAGCTTATATCAAGTGATAACAAAAGAACAAGGCCAAGTGTGACATCTATATTGAATAATCCCTGCAAATGCACAAAATTGGATGTAACCAGAATACACATTTAAACCTTATATGAAATGTGTAAGATAATATCGTAGAATTCTAGTAAAGATTTTAAAAAAACAATATATATGTAAAATACATAATAATAATATGTATAATCACAGAACTGTTTTAGTTGTAAGTATAATCGTACTTTCTTTATTTGCTACATCTGCATACGCCCTATCGTTTAATGATATTCTTAATGGGGTTTCCCAGCTTTTTGGTGGAAATGAATATTTGATTACTGGAGATGTTGTTTCAACTCCACCTGTAGCACTTGATGCTGATGGGAATGGTGTTTCAGATGCTCTTACAGATGGGATGCTCATAACAAGATATTTGTTTGGATATTCTGGTAACGCTTTGATAGATGGTGTTGTTGGGTCTGGTGCTACACGAACTACTGGTGATGAAATAATTACATATTTAAAATGTTTGAAAGAAAATAAAATTTTAGATGTGGATGGAGATGCGATCCCAAACGCTCTAACAGATGGTATTTTGATAACAAGATACTTGTTTGGATTTACTGGTGATGGTTTAACAGACGGTGTGGTTGGGTCTGGTGCTACACGGACGACGAGTGATGAAATAATTACATTTTTGAATGATGCTACTGTTGATTGTGATTCTACTACGACAACTTCTTTAACTACAACTACGGTTTCAACTACAATAAGTTCTACTACTACAACTACGGTTTCAACTACAATAAGTTCTACTACGACAACTATTCTTGAAGAAGCTTATTTTAAATTTGTTTATCATCTTGAACAAGAAGATGAATTTATTTTCAAATTAACTAATTCAAGTAAAATACAAGAAGCAAGAGATATTATTAATAAAGTTCCAACAAATAAGACCCGCGTTGGGGGAACAATTGTTAAATCTCAAGCAAGTTATAACCCTGATTGGAGTTATCATCTAGAACCTGATTCTATTATTTTTTGGGAAATTGCTGTAGAAGTTTGTGATGCTTCTCCGGTTTATATAGAAAATCATTTAGATGAGGTTGGTGGTGGATTCTT
>EAAG01000024.1:0-8372 GCA_026058435.1 Candidatus Aenigmatarchaeota archaeon
CTAAGAAAGCTAAGGAATCTGGTGCTGTTACTGTAATAGGTGGAGTTCATGTTACTATTTTGCCTAACACGCTTGACGAAAGTATGGATGTTGCTGTTATTGGTGAAGGTGAAAAGACATTTTCTGAATTAGTTGAGAATATAGAGAAAAATGGTTTATCTGGTTTGGATAAAATTAAGGGAATTGCTTATTGGAAAGATGGTAAATTGAAAAAGACAGAGCCACGTCCTATGGTTGAAGATTTAGATGAATTTCCACTTCCTGATAGAAAAATGATGCCAGAAACCAATATGCCTACTATGATTACTTCTAGAGGATGTCCATTCAAGTGTGTATTTTGTTGTTCAAATAAATTATGGCCTAAAACTAGATTTAGGTCAGCTGGAAATGTTGTTAAAGAGATACGTGAGTTGTATGAGTCAGGTGCTAAACATATTTCATTTACAGATGATTTATTTATTGCCGATGTTAAACGTTTGAAAGAAATTGTTGCAGACTTGAAAAGGGATGGTATAAATGATAAGATGACTTTTACAATGTGGTGTAAAGCTTCTTTGATAAGAGATGATACTGTTGCTTTGTTAAGACAAATGAATACTGAATTGATTTCATTGGGATTAGAAAGTGGTAATCAGAAAATCTTAGAATATGCTAAGCAAGGTTCAGCTACTGTAGAAGATAATGAGAGAGCTGTGAGATTATTACGTAAAAATGGAATTAATGTTCAAGCTACTTTTGTTATAGGATTTCCAATGGATACAAAAGAAACTATAATGGATACTTACAATTATATCAAAAAGAGTAAACTAAATTCATTTGAAGTTTATATGTTAGCTCCATTACCAGCTACTCCTATATGGGAAATTGCTAAGAAAAGAGGGTTAGTTAGTGATGATAAGGACTTTGATTGGGAAACAATTGCTCATAGAGCTGAGTATGATATGAATAAGAAATTAGTTGTTACAGAAAATCTAAGTCCTAGAGAATTACATGATTTACATAAGAAGTTTGTATGGTTACGTAAAAAGAAAAAGTTAGGACATATGGCTCGAAATGCTGTGAAGCATCCGTATAGAATTCCTGGATATTTGAAAAGTAAGATGTTCTAAAATTTAGTAATATTATGTTTCTACGATGAATAATTAGAGGGTATATTAAGAATAATAATTATATTGTTTTTAAGTGTTCTTTGAAGTTTCTGATTTAAAAGAATGCTTATTTTTTTTTATATATGTCTGAAAAACGAGAAGAGATTGCTAATAACCGAGTAAAGGATTCGATTGAGATATTTTTTTCAGAGGGTCATTTACCTATTGTAAGTGATGAAGAAATACAAGTTTTGGCTGATAAAAATAAGAGACGATATTTGTTGGCTGAAGATAGAATGTATGGTATACAGGCAGATGCTGAACAATCTTATAGAAAACATCTAGCATCAACAGATCCTGAACTTTTTGAAATATATGTGAATTTGAAGGATAATTTGGATATGTCTGATGTGAAGAGAAATAGTCTATGGAAAACATATGGAGACGCCTTTGAAGATACATATTTTAAAAAAGAATATATTGAAAGAAGAACAAAAGCTTCAATAGATGATGATTCTGATTTTTTTGAAATGGCGGTATCGGAGATAGTTAGAAAAAATATATCTCATGAAGTTATTAATTGTATTTCATTTTGCAAAAAATATGGGTTAGATTCTGATCAAATTGATCGTTTTGTTGATATTTCTCAATATCTGAAGTATAGGGTTTCGGATGTTTTATACCCAAATGATATTGATGTTTATTTGGCAGAATGTTTGAATCATACTACACCGTTGACGATTTTATATTATTTTTGTCTTAGACAGCCTCATGATAATGGTGTACCAAATGTTTGTCCTAATTTAGATCCTTTTATTAAATTAGATAAAGATGGTGTGTCAAAAAAGAGATCTGGTAGAAGATATCGGGATCACTTAGATAGTGCTATTGAATTTAGTAGATTTATAGGTTTTGTTGAACCTGCGATTCATCATAAAGTGATTGTTGCTGATTATGATATTTATCGGTTTGATTCTGTTTATCATAATCGTCTACGTGCTCAGGCAGAATTGTATACAGAAGCAGTTGACAAATATGCGAATGGTATGATAGAAGTTACTTCACAGTCTCGTTTTTTTGATGATTTAGGTTATGATTTATCGTGGGAAGAAGAAGTTTTTGAGTCATTGATAGAAAATGATGGTAAATATATGTTAAAAGATATGGTTGAAAGAGAACGAATGAGTATATTAGAAAGAAAATCTAGATCACTGAATGATTGGAATCAAGAAAGAAATAATACTTTTACTGCTCGTTGGTTGGCTAGATGTTTATGTGAAGGAGCTACATTATCTGATAATACGCATAATTATTTACCTTCTTTATTTTTTCGTAATACAGCTATTGGTGTAACTTATAATATGTTACCAGAAACAAAACTTCCATTTATTAGTATTTTTAATGAAGATTGTGAAAAAAGCAGAGAGGATAGATAATAATGAGTGCTGAAATAATTGATAGGGAATCTCATTGGGTGTATAAAGATAAGATGACTAAATTATGGACTTTTCTTTATAGGGATATGTTGAATTTAGAAGATTATGCAGAAAGAGTTGAACATCGGCTTGAAAGAGGATATGGTAAAAAAGGTATTGAAAGATTGCGTCAGTTTACTGATATAGAAGGAAAATATGTATTAGATTCTGGATGTGGTTGCGGTGAATTTGTTTTAGAATCTCTTTTAGCTGGCATGGACCCTGTTGGTATTGAACCAGATGATAATTTTCTTGAATGTGCTGAATTGCTTCTAAAATCTTATGGATTTGATCCTAGTTCTCATCTTGTGAAATCAAAAGGTGAGAATACACCTTTTGATGATAATATATTTGATTTAATCATATCTAATTCGGTTATTGAGCATGTAGATGATCCCTCTCAATATCTTGATGAGATGATAAGAGTTATGAAGCCCGAAAGTTTGATGTGGCTTAAATGCCCGAACTATTTGCATCCATATGAGCGACATTATAAAAGATACTATCCCTTTTTTTTACCAGATAGACTTGTTCAGCTTTATTTTAACTTGATAACGGGAAATAATACAAATAATTTTTATACTTTTAATAGAATAACACCGTTTTTTGTTAAGAAGAAGCTTCAAACACGTGATGATGTTGATTATCGTGATCTATCAGAAGAAGAAAGTTCTGGTTTATTTCGTAGTGCTTTGGCTTATATTCAAATGTACCCTCAGATTGAACTTTTGATTAAAAAAGTTTAATTATAGAAAGGTTAAAACTGTTTCTTTTAAGGAATGTGTATGTCAGAACAAAGAGCGAATTTTCATAGAAGTAGACGAATGTTTTATTTATTAGGTAGTGCATTGGTAGTTGCCCAAGATAATGTACCTTGGTCTCATACTGAATGGATTAAACGAGATACTCCAGATCAGGCTGCTGATATAATAGCGAACCATACAAGAGGGTATGTTAGTAAAAATGATGATGTTTATTTTTACCGTGGTATGGATTTTAGAGTCGATGAAGAGACAGAACGAGAATTCTTTGATAGTTTTGAAGATTTAGCTGATGTATTTCAATTAGATCAAGAAGCTATGGTATATGGTGGTGTTATTCCTCAAGCTAAAAGAGGACAATGGCTTGCACAAAAAGAATACGGAACTATTGGAGAATGTTTACAAGATGTTGAACGAGGTATTACACCAGAAGGTCGTGAACTTTAGTTCTTTAAAAAATCTAGTTCTGAATAGGTATTATGAGTGAATTAAAGGAAGAGTTTCAGATTTCAAAAACTATTGGATTAGAAGAATATGATCAGTTTATGGAACAGAATCCGATTGAACAAAAACATATGATTAAAGCTATAATTAAAATTTATAAAAATAAAAAAAATCTGAAAATTTTAGAGATTGGTTCTGGAACTGGTAGATTTACAAAAAAAATTATTAAGTATTTTCCAGAGATTAGCCTTCAGTTAATTGAACCAGATAAAGAATGTATTATTGGATTGAAAAAATTATTTTCTAAAAATAAAAATGTTAAAATTATTCAAAGTTCAGCTGAAAAAGCAGTTATTGCTGAAAATTTTGATATTATTTTTATGGCAACATCGTTTCATCATATACCTTATAAATATAAAAAAAAGGTTTTGCAAAAAATATTCAATTCACTTAGTACAGATGGTTTTTTTGTATTGAGTGATAATTTTATAGCTGATTATTCTAATGAGCAAGAAAAAAAGAAGGTTTTAACACAGTATCATGATAAATGGATTAGTGATTGTGTTAAGAAAAATGATAAAAAAGGAGAAACAATGGCCAGAAAGATGAAAGAACTTGTTTCTAACAAAGATGGCGGTGAATATTTTATTTCTCCTGAGAAGTTTGAGATTTTAATTAAGACTAGTGGTTTAAAAATCGTTGATAAAATAAATGTTACAAATTATACTCTAAAAGAGGATGGAAATAAGTATTTCTATTTAATGTCCCGTTAGTTTTTATTTGAAATGTCCTGAGAAGAAAGGTTAAAACTGTTTCTGCGAACGCGTTAATATGAGACTTGTAACTAGGCATTATACTCCTGTTAATGGAAAGGATCGTTCTGATATAATGGCAGATGAACGGTTAGTTAAACAAGGGATTGGGATTGCATTTAGAAAGATAGATTCTGTTGTTGATTCTGATGAAAATGGAGTATCTATAGAGTATTTTCTTTATGCATGTACAGAAGTTCCTGAAATTGATAAAAAATTAGATGAAATAATGGATGAACTTGGATATGTACGGTTTGAATTATGTACTTCAAGAACGTGTTTAAGGACTTGAAAGTACTTTTGGATTAATTTCATAAACTTTTTCACTTATTAATCCTAATTCTGCTGATTTATCTTCAAACCACACAACAGAATCTTTTTTTCTGTTGTTGCTATCTGCATAATTAAATCTTGTTAATAATGGAAGGTTTGCTGGTTGAAAAGTTCGTAAAAATTTGTCTTGTTTAAATTTACCTCTTTCATTATTTTTATAAAATCTAAAATATCTGTCATGCATTCTAATTGCATATAGTATGTCTTCATTATCTATGAAATCTCTTGCTATTTGTTCAGAAATAAAAGAATGTGGATCTCCTACAATATGTCCTGATTCTGAATAAACTACATCTGGTTTTCCTAAATCATGAAATAACCCAATTATTCTGAGATCAGTTCTATAATCTTCCCATGGCATTATATCTACAAAATCTAGAATTTGTGTTATATGTTCTCCAGTATTTTTTTCTGGATGCCCTTCACCCTTACTTTTATTAAAAGCAGCTCCAGTTTGAAATACTTCTGAATCTATGATAGATTGTTCTAATTCAGTTTCTGCAGTGATTATCATAGTATCTAATTTAAGATATTCTAAAGAAAGGTTAAAACTGTTTCTAAAACCTTTAAAAAGATTATCATGGATTTGATTATTATGAAATACCAGAGGACTTATCTTTGGCTCTGAAAATGGTTCTTTATTAGATAATTTAATGTTTGTTTTTCTTGACAATAGAATATATTTTGTTTCTTGGCGCTGGTAAACTGTTGACCTTTTAGTTAACTGATTCTTGGGGTTGTAGTTTAACCAGGTAGAATACGTGGTTCCAAACCATGAGATTTGGGTTCAAATCCCAGCTACCCCACTCAAGTAGGGAGGTGAAATGAATGCCGTTTAGAGAATTAACTCTTGAATTAGGGGAAAAGGAAAACAACATAGGTATGGGAATAGATGTATCACAAAAATGTCAATGTGAATGTCCTACGTGTTTTTATGAACCAACTGGCACAGAACAAGATATGCCTTTTGATCGTTTCAAAAGGATAGTTGATGAAGCTGAAACAAACAATTTTAGTGAATTGTATCTTCTAGGAGGTGAGCCTAGTCTACATCCAGGTATTTTGGATTTTATAGACTATGGTCTTGATAAAGATAGATTTAATCCGTTAATACTTGTTTCAAATGGATTGAAACTTGCTGACGACACTTTCTGCAAGGAAGTTGCTGATAGAGGAGTGACTGTGGCTGTTCAAAGACATGTTATTGGATATGACATTGATGCAGCTAGAATTCATGATACCCTTATGGGAATTGAAGGAACTTTACCTGTTTCAAACAGAGCGTTTGAAAATATAGGAAAATACTTTAGTCCAGATAAGGTTGCTATCCAATGTTGCGTAACACGACCAGTTTATGAGAGTGGGCAAATTTACAATGTATTTGAATTTGCAAGAGAGCATGGCTATGAACAGGTTATGGAGTGTACTAAAGCAGGTGATAGGTTTCCTAGAGGAAGTCCGATGGATGTGACTCCTGATGAATTGTTGGAAGTTTTCAAAACTTTCCAGAAAATAGATCAGGAAAAATATCCAGAATTAGCTGCAAAAATCCTTACACCGCAAGCATATGGTAAAGTATGTCATATGCCAGAAACTGGTGTACATGTACTAACAAATGGAGACGTTGTTCCATGTGTTGGGCAACAACTTGTGTTGGGAAACATTGATAACACGGATTTGAAAGATATGTTGGAATCAGATAAAAGAAAATTCTTTCAGTATCCAGAAGCTAGAGTTGAAGGTGAATGTAAAGAATGCGATTATCTCACAGATTGCACTGGTGGGTGTAGAGGTGATGCATTTTATGTAACAGGATGCTTTAATGCTAGTGCTGTTCAGTGTCCGCAACATGATAAAGTAGAGTATAAGATGGGCGATTTTGTACCATCTAGTTGTTCAGGTTGTGATATGGAAGATGAGTCTATTTGCAATGTAAAATCTGGACTTAGAGAAGATCTTGAACAATACCTTAAGAAGGGAGTGAAAAAATGAAAAAGAAAATAGATGTGAAAAATGCAACAATGAAGGCATTTCCTTTGCCTGTGACATTGGTAACATGTATGGATAAGAAAGGGAATCCAAACATTATTACTGTTACCTATGTGACAGGTGTTAATGAGGAACCGCCTATGGTAGCGATAGCTATACGTCCTGAAAAGTATTCGAATAAGCTTATTCGGGAAACAAAAGAGTTTGCAATAAATGTTCCAACAAAAGAACTTTTATCAAAAATTGACTATTGCGGCTCTTTTTCAGGTCAGGAGGTTGATAAATTTGCTGAAACTGGATTGAATACTGATAAAGCGTCTGTTATCCAGACTCCGCTTATCAAGGAATGTCCTATAAGTTTAGAGTGTAAATTAGTTAAAACCATACATTTTCCAAGCCATGATTTGTTTGTTGGAGAAGTTGTTGCAGTTCATGTTGAGAAGGAATTACTTTTAGATGAAATTCCGGATTTTTCAAGACTTTGTTTTCTTTTGACAACTTTTTTTGATTACCGTGAAATCGGTAAAAAAGTCGGGACAGCTTTCAAAGAACATGATAGCTGTTCTGATTTTAAACTCTTATAAAATCTAGTTCTGAATAGGTATTATGACTAAAACAATACCAACTATTGTTAAACCAAGAGGGTCAAGAGGGTATACTGACTTACCTATTGGTATTTCAGGTCCTCCTGGAGTAGGAAAATCAACTATTGGGAAAAAGGTTGCAAATAAATTGGGTGTTCCATTTTATGACCTTGATTCTATGATATCTAAGAAAGCAGGACTAAAAACTCCTAAAGAGATAGTTGACAAACGTGGTCGTCCATATTTCTGGAAACATGAACATGCCTGCTTAAAAGAATTTTTTAAGAAAAAGAGGAAAAGATATGTTCTTTCTTTTAGTGGTGGAGTCATTTGTCATAAAAATACTACTAAATTAAAGGAAAAAAACAAATCATTGATAAAGAAGAATATCTTTCATATTTGTTTGATGCCATCCCGTAATTCAAAGGACTCATTAGATATATTGTGGCCAAGACATAGTGATGGTAAGAGAACGTCTTTTGAAAATCCAAAACACTTTCAGTTATACTTGAGAACACGTATGTCTCAATATACGTCTGGTGCAGATAGAATAGTTTATACGCATCATGCTCCGACTAAGGAAGTAGTTGATGCTGTTATGAAAATATTTATTTTATAAATATATAAAAAGTTAAAATTAATATGACAAGCACAAAGATATTTTTCGATAAGTTTTCTGAACAATATGAAGAACAAAGTAGATACAACTATATTTTTTACAAATGGATTATTAATACAATCTTCAGAAATATAGATAGAGAAAAGTGTCAAATACTGGATTTAGGAACTGGTAATGGCGAGTTGGGCATTAGATTAGCTATTAAATTTCCAAGAGCAACAGTAATAGGATTGGATATTTCTTCGGGAATGATTAATCAAGCCAAAA
>EAAG01000025.1:0-8269 GCA_026058435.1 Candidatus Aenigmatarchaeota archaeon
GTTGTTCAATTAGGTGATATGCGTATAGCAATTGCAAGACCACCATTTTCAGATACAATAGAATTAACAGTAGTTCGTCCTATTGTACAATTAAGTTTAGATGATTATCAATTAAGTCCTGAACTAAAACAACGAATAACAGAAAAAGTTGAAGGAGTTTTAATTGCAGGAGCTCCTGGGTCAGGTAAATCAACATTTGCTGCAGCTTTAGCAAATTATTTTAATGCAAACAAAAAAATAGTAAAAACTTTTGAATCACCACGTGATTTACAAGTTGAACCAGGAATTACACAATATACAAAACTGCATGGTTCATTTGTACATACTGCAGATATGTTATTGTTAGTAAGACCAGATTACACTATTTTTGATGAAGTTAGAAAAAGTGAAGAGTTTGAAGTATTTTCTGACATGCGTTTAGCAGGTATAGGAATGGTTGGTGTAGTTCACGCAACTAAACCAATAGATGCTATTCAAAGATTTCTAACAAGAAGTGAATTAGGAATGATTCCACACATAATTGATACTGTTATTTTCATAGAAAACGGAAAAGTCGAGGAAGTTTTAGAATTATCTTTGACAGTTAGAGTACCAAGTGGAATGACAGAAGCAGATTTAGCTCGTCCAGTTGTAGAAGTTAAAGATTTTGAAACAAAAGAATTAGTTTATGAAATCTACACATATGGTGAAGAAAATATTATAATTCCTGTAAAAGAAACAAAAAAAGTAGAAAATGGTTTGCAAAGCTTAGCAAAAAAACAATTGCTTAAAGAACTTAGAAATGTTGATTCAAGTATAAGTGAAAATGATATTCAAATACTTAGTGATAACAAAGCATCAATCAAAGTAAGAAACGAATTAATTCCAAGATTAATTGGAACAAAAGGAAAAAATATCAAACAATTAGAGGAATATTTAGGAATTGGTATAGATGTTCAGCCAAAAGTTCCAACAATGGGACAGGAAATTGATTTTGAAGTTGATGAAAGAGGAAATACAGTAACTTTTGCATTTGATCCACTGAAAATAGGAAATAATGTATCTTTCTATGTTGAAGATGCATTTTTGTTCTCTGCTACAATTGGAAATAAAGCAACAATACGCGTAAACAAATCAAGTGAGCTTGGTAGGCGTGTAATGGGAGCAATAATGGATAACACTTTAAACATATACGTCTAAAGTACCATTATTCAATCTTTTGCCCTTGTAGCTCAGCTTGGATTAGAGCACTTCTCTCCTAAGGAAGGGGTCGCGCGTTCGAATCGCGTCAAGGGCGCTTAATTTTTTAGAATACTAGTAACCCAATTAAAATTACAATATATCCAATCAGAAGTAGATATTTCCCATAATGATATATTTTGACATAAGTTTCTTCAGAAACAAATGTACGAGCTCCTTGATGTCTATACAGCCATCTTGCTACTTTCTCAGCAGAAATAAAAATAATCACAACAACTACAAAAAAATCAACAACGCAATAATATTTGAAGAGTTTAATAACATTAACTTAATCCCCATCTTTAATTTATATAATCGAATTCAGTTTTAGCTGTAGATATAACACTATCTAAGCATGAATGAAATTCTTCTAGTTCTAAAGGATCACATTGTTCATCAGCGACATTTCTTAATATGAGAACGCGTGAACGCTGCTCAGAGCTTAAACTTTTAAGAGCATCATAATCATAATGAGCTAAACGACATGTTTGTCGACAATCTGGAGAAATCATCTCAATACCATCAACATCTTCTACTTGACAGTCTTTCATGCATGTATAAGTATCAACAACGCCTTGGTTGAAATTTTGTTCAGCAGTTATATTGGTACATCCACTAATTAAAAGAACAGATAAAACCAATCCAATCATTAAAATATATTTCATAAAATAATAATTAACTAGATTTAGGTTTAAATAGGGATTATTTTTTTAGAATCATACCTTTCCTATATAACAGAGTTAGAGATACTAGTGCAAGTATTGCAAAGAACGTAATTCCTATAATATGAATCAATGGTAAACCAGTAACTACATTAATAACCTGAGGTGTAGTTGATCTTGTCCCTTCTGATAAAATCATTTCACTAGAATCTTTTGTAGCACTAGCTGCAGCAAAGCTTGATCTAAAGAATAAATCAGATCCAAATGCAAGTATAGCTAATATTGAAACAGAAATTATTACCCATATTTTTTTAGTTTCAGGGTATAATACACCTTTACCTTTTCTACTAAGTTCATAATATTTCCACTTATGCCCATCATCTTTTTTTACAATAAGACCAGCATCAGTAAGTTTACCTATATGTTCTGAAACAGTAGATACTGACATCTTAGATTCTTTAGATAATTCTGATAAAGTCTTTCTTCGTTTATCCAAGCTCTTTAGTATACTAATTCTGCTATCTGAAGCAAGGCTTTGAAAAGCCTTTTTATCTAGAGTAATTTTTTCATCATCCATAATACAAAGTTATTATGTTAGATATAAAAACCCTTAAGAATTTACATGAAACTTCGGGTTTAACCGAAACAAATAATCACTTATTTATAATCTTACAAACTTTGCAGAAACGTTCATTTAATTGTAGTTTAGTAATATTTTTCTTAATTATTCCATTAGAAATCCGTTTTATTTCAGCTTGAGCAGATTTATTATTAGGTAATCGTTTACCACGAAGACTTCGTACATATTGAGAAACAGCAGCTTGCGTTATACCTGTTAACCGAGCAGTTTCAGTTTGTGTTAATCCATACCGATTTATTAGGTCTTTTACCAATGCAGCACGCACACCTGGTAATTGAGTCAAAACAAACTTTTCGCATTTAGGTTTCATCTTTAATCACTTTGATAACACTGTTATTAGCTTGATAGTATTTAAAAAAACCATTATATATCTAATAAGAAATTCTAATTATGGCAAAACCAAGATTAAAGAAGGAACTTACATTAATGACTGCAACATTTTATGGTGTAGGAATAATTCTAGGTGCAGGTATATATGCATTAATAGGAAAAGCAGCTGGAATATCTGGAAATGACGTATGGTTATCATTTCTTGTAGCAGCAATTCTTGCAATGTTTACTGGTTTATCATATGCGGAATTATCATCAATGTTCCCAAGATCAGGGGCAGAATATATTTACACTTTCAAAGCATTTAGAAAGCGTTCTGTGTCATTTATGGCAGGTTGGTTATTTTTAATAACAAGTATAGTTGCCTCTGCTACCGTTGCTTTAGGATTTTCAGGGTATTTTGTCTCTCTGTTTTCCTTAGATGTGCTGATGATTGTACCAATATCAATTATTTTAATAGCAGGTTTATCAGCAATAAATTATTGGGGAATAAAACAAACATCTAATTTTAACATAGTTGCTACTCTTATAGAAATATCAGGATTGTTAATAATTATATTTTTAGGATTAGGTTTCTTAACAAATTTCACAGTTAATTTAAGTATAACGCATTTAACAGCAAATTTCTATCCAATATTAGCTACCGCAGCTTTGATATTCTTTGCGTTCATAGGTTTTGAAGACATTGTGAACATTTCAGAAGAAACTAAGAAAGCAAAAAAAATTATACCAAAAGCTTTGGTTATAGCAATATTCATAACAACAATCATATACGTCCTAGTAGCTGTGTCATCTTTATCAATTTTAGGACATGAAGCATTGGCAGCATCAAATGCTCCTCTGGCTGATGTAGCAGCTGCAGCAGCAGGAGGCGAAATGTTATACATAATGTCTGTTATTGCAATGGTTTCCACAATCAACACAGTATTGTTAATGATGGTTGTTGCAAGTCGTTTCGTATATGGAATGTCGCGTTGGAAAGTTCTACCAAAAAAACTTTCGAAAATTCACAAAAAAAGAAGAACACCTTATATCAGTGTATTTTTGGTTGGATTACTAGCATCTGTTATTACATTAGGAGGAGACATATTATCAATCGCAGAAATAACAACAATGAGTATATTCATAATATTTATATTGGTTAACGCATCTGCAATAAAACTAAGATTTAGTATGCCAAACAAGAAGCGTGAATTCAGAAGTCCAATAAATATAGGAAAAGTTCCAACCCTTGCAGTATTAGGATTAATAACAAGTGTTGGAATATTGTTTTATTTTCCTGTTAGAACCTGGATAGCAGAAGCAATAGTAATAGGATTGGGATTAATATTTTTCATATTAGTTAGAAAAAATAAACCAATTGTAAATTAATCATTTCTTAGAAAGCATTGGTTTTCCAAATGCTGGGTATTGCATCTTTATGAGTTTGTTTTCATACAAAGTTTCAGCTAATCCTGTTATAGTACCTTCATCTATTTTCAATACCATAGCAGCATCAGAGGTTTTTATGATTTTATTATCTCGAACAAACAAATATAATTTAACTAAATTATTGTCCTGAACTTTATTCAAATATCTTTTTCCACCCTTTTTCATTAAAGAAACTGCTAATTTATCTTCTTCACTCAAATCCATTGCAGCATCTTTCATTTCAAGTAGATCTTCATAATCAGCTTCTTTTCCAGATACAGCATGTTGCACCATTGCGACATTTTCATGCATACTTCTTTGAACCTTATCAGCAGCAGCAGTTGCAATTGCTCCAACATCAACGCCAGCTATTCTCATTTCAAGTTCATTATTCTTAGCTTCTAATTTTTCTTTTTGTTTTATCAATTTTTTCTGCTCTTTTTTCATACCTTCAACAGCATCTGAGAATGAAATAAACGCGCTCTCTAACCGTTTTAACCTAACTGATAAGTCTTCATCAACACTATCAATCCTTTCATTAACAAGTTTGAGTTCTTTCATAGTAATAGGCTGATAATCCTTACCAATAAGTCTCATTGTTCTTTCTTCCAATGATTTAATAATATCTGCGTTTTTTCGCTTTAAGCTCTTTTTAGCAGGCTTGCGTTTAGCACGTTTTTTTGGCATAGATATTATTTACCTTAAAATCTTTAATATCCACCTATGAACCATGATAATCATGGAACAGAAATTACTCTCATTAATATCAGGTGGAATAGATTCACCTGTTGCATCATATCTAATGTATAAACAAGGGTATGATTTGGAATATGTGTTTTTTTACTCAGAGCCATATATGAGCCCTCAGAACAGAAAAGCGGCTGAAGATATGGTTAAGCAGCTCAAAAAGGTAATGAAAAAGAACAAAATCACAATGCATATTGTTCCACATGGTCCTATTATGAAACAAATATCAACTGAAGCTCCTGCGAATCTTAGATGTATTTTATGCAGACGAATGATGTTTCGTGTTGCGTCAGCAATAGCAAAAAAACGCAAATGTGATGCATTAGTAACAGGAGAGAACTTAGCACAAGTTGCATCACAAACATTACCAAATATGGTGTTAGAACATGAAGTAGCAACCCTACCAGTACTTAACCCATTACTAGGTTTTGATAAAATTGATACAACAAAGATTGCTTATAATATAGGAACATTACCAATTGCTAAAGAACATTCATGTTGCGGTCTAGTTCCAAGAAAACCACGAACACGTGGACGTTCATACGAGATTCAGGAAGCTGAAAAGAATCTAGATGTTGAAAATATTATTTTAACAGCAGTAAACACTGTGAAATCAATTCAGATTTAATATTTAAACCTTTGTATCTATGTAATAGCCATGGACGAAGAAAATAATTCTACTAAAGATGAAAATCATGAAGAAAAACATGAAGAAAGATCAGAATCTAGAGATAGTGTCTTTAGTGAACCTTCTTCAAAATCTAAATCAACTGTTTGGAAACCAATTGCTTTAATCATGACAGTTTTATTTATAATTTCAGTAGGAGCTTATGTATTTGTACCATCAACAGGCATGGCTACTGGTGGTACATTATCAGAAGCAGATGCTTCTGCTGCTGCAATTACATATGTATCTGAAAATCTAGTATCTCCTGATGTTGCTGTAAATGTAACAGAAATTACAACACAAGGAGGTTTCTATAAAATAAATATTGCTTTAACATCCGATGACTTCACACAAGAAGTCGAATCATTCTTATCTTTAGACGGTCAATACTTCTTCCCATCAGGATATGATGTAGATGAAGAAATTGAGACTCCAGAAGTAACAACTTCAATTCCAGCAGAGGTAGTAAAAGCAGATAAACCAAATGTTGAATTATTTGTAATGTCTCATTGTCCATATGGTACTCAGGCTGAAAAAGGAATTTTACCTGTTGTAGATTTATTAGGAGACAAAATTGACTTTGAGCTTAAATTCGTATATTATGCAATGCATCCAACACAAGGCGAAGTTGAAGAGCAACTTAACCAATATTGTATACAAAAAGAACAAAATGATAAGTTCCTAGATTACCTTACATGCTTCTTAGATGAAGGTGATTCACCTGCATGTATAGATAATGGCGGAATCGATCAAGCAAAATTGGACGCATGTTATGATGCTACTGATGAAGAATTCAATGTAATAGCTAACTTAGATGACACTAGCTCATGGTTAAGTGGTAGATTCCCATTATTTGATATCCACAAAGCAGAAAATGAACTTTATAGCGTAGGTGGAAGTCCAACATTAGTAATAAATGGACAATCTGTTAGTTCATCACGTGATCCAGCTTCATTATTAGCAACTATCTGTGGCGCTTTCAATGAGGCTCCTGCAGAATGTGATGAAGAACTAACAAGTGCATCACCATCACCAGGATTTGGTTATGGTACTGTAGCAGCATCTAATCCAGACGCACTTTGCCAGTAATTCTTTTTTATCTTTTTCTACTAAACAAATCAAATGAATTATAAAGAACATACCATTATATCCTATGATAAACACGCTGAATTATTTGTAGATAAGTTCAAAGGACTTCTAGATATAGTAAGACGTGATGAATTTCCTAAATTCATTGATTTAATTCCAGGAAAGAAGATTCTTGATCTAGGTAGTGGTGGTGGAGACCATGCACAATATTTTTCTACAAAAGGCTTAGATGTAACATGTATTGATTTATCATCTAAGATGATTGATTTATGTAAAGCTAAGGGACTAAAATCATTTGTAATGGATATAGAAGACTTAAAATTCAAAAATGAGTCATTTGATGGCATATGGGCAGTCACATCCTTACTTCATGTTGAAAAACACAATCTTCCTAGGGTTATTGTAAAATTGCATGATATATTGAGAAATAATGGAATACTTTATGTTTGTGTTAAAGAAGGTACAGGCGAAAAAATAATTCCTGATAAAAAAGATAAAACTGGGCGTTTTTTCACTTTCTTTAGCAAAGACGAACTACTCGAGTTATTTGAAGATAGATTCGAGTTATTAGAGTTCGGAAAAACACCCGTGGGTAAAACAATCTTTCTTGAAGCTTTTTTCAAAAAGAGTTAATTACTTTGCAAATTTGTTAAGCTTCATTTGGACTATTACCATTATGATAATTGATGCAAATAACCATAGTATAAACCATACCCATTTACTAGTACCTTTATCGACATATGTTGCAAATCCTTCCATATATTTATATAAAAAGTACAAATTTGCTATAGGTATTATTAGTAACCATGCAGTTGGTATATCAGCTCCAAGACTATTAATTTCTGTCTTAGTTTTAACCATCCAGTATATTCCATATATACCAAGAGTAATTATTGTAAATATAAAGACTAATGCCGGATGTCTTCTTTTTATCATAACCTTTGGTTTAGCAGCCATAAAAATCACCTCACTTTAACTTTTTTTATTTGTAGATAAACATGTGTAAAACTACCAATCATCATAAGTTTTATAATAGTTGTTCCAATAACAGCAATAACAGTAGTTATGATGGTCAAGATAATATAAATTGATGGTGGAACAATATTAAAGAGAGCTACAACCGATACTATAGCATTAGGAACAACACTAAAAAATATAGTTATGAAAAACCAAAATATAACCACTATTATAGCTATGATAAGTATATTAATCCATTCTTTCTTAAAAATCGCCCATAAATTTTTCGCTATTTGTATAACACTATTATCTGTAAGTATAACCTCTTGATCCATGAACACAGGAAATATTAGTAAAATCATAATACCCACTATTATACCAATTAGTATGAGCATTGCACCAACAATGGTGATAATAACATAACTACCAACAAAAAATATTAAATAAACCCCTAACAACACGCACAATCCTGCAATAATTAAAAATAATATAAAAATTAGATTAATTCCTAATAATCTATGATACTTATTTAATGCAAATTTTATAGAA
>EAAG01000026.1:0-7778 GCA_026058435.1 Candidatus Aenigmatarchaeota archaeon
CTTTCCCTTAATTTTCATAAAGTGTCTACCACTACCACAACACAAATCAAGAATCTTAGCATTTTTATCATGGATAAAGGGCTCTATAAATTCAACTGCTTCTTTTGTAGGTCTTTGTCTATATTGATGCCATAGATCAGTAACACTATTCCAAACTGTCCTCTGGTACTCTGTGCTTTCCTTAAAGTCCGACATAAATGCTCCCAAGGGGATTTGAACCCCTGTCTCAAGCTCGAGAAGCTCGCATCCTGGACCGGGCTAGACTATGGGAGCCTATCAAATAATTCAATATATTCACTTTTAAATTTGTTTTAAAGAGGCAACGACTGTCCACTGTTCAGCCACTAGGTAAATAGATTTATACGAAAAACACAAAAAAATAAGATGATTAAACCAAACAAAGAAATTGCAGAAATATGTGGAATTCATGCAGGCGACGGGTATTTAAGAAACGATGGAAAACGAGTTGAATTAGACCTTAGTGGATCATTGGAAGAAAAGATTTATTATGATAATCATGTTATACCATTATTTTCAAACGAATTCAAAGTTAAAATACAACCAAAATGGTTCAAATCAAGAAATACGTACGGATTTGTAATAAGAAATATTGGAATAGTAACATATATACATGAATTAGGATTTCCTTATGGAAAAAAATCACTTTATCTAAAAGCTCCTAATTTTATACTAAAATCAAAAAATCCAGATCTCAAAATATATTTCTTAAGAGGCTTACTTGATACTGATGGATGTATAACATTTGATCGCAGATACGACAAAAGATACTCAAATTTCAAACAAAAATATCATACATACCCAAGATTAACATTATCAACCATTTCAGAATCATTGTGCTTAGATATACAAAAATTACTCATTCAATTAAAGATCAACTTCTGGATTCAAACATATCAACCCAAAAATAAGAATGAAAAAACAAAATACATTACATGGATTAGGGGTAAAAATTTCGAAAAATGGATGAAAATAATTAGTAGTAAAAACCCAACCAAATATAGCCGGTATAAAATATGGAAAATTCATGGATTTTGTCCAGCAAATACAACTTTTAAACAGAGATGCAATATATTAACTGGTGAGATTAAACCAAGAAAAATGTATGAGCCCGTAGCTTAGCTTGGATAGAGCGCCTGACTTATTTGCTACTATATATTTGCAAATAGGGGCGAAGCTTCGGACCAGGAGATCGCGCGTTCGAATCGCGTCGGGCTCGCTACATTTTTTTCTTTAACATTTCCCTAATTTTTACAGGATCTGCTCTACCTTGCGTAGCTTTCATAATTTGCCCAATTAAGAAGTCAAATGCCTCTGGTCTTTTACCAGATTTAAAGTCAAGAACTGCTTTACTGTGTTTTGCAAGCACTTTTTCTATAGATTCATTCAATGCAGAGTCATCTGATAATACACCCATCTCTTTTCGCTTAATTATAATATCAGCACTATCACCAGAAGTAACCATATCTCTTAAAACAAACTCAGCTGCTCTATCAGTTATCTTACCATCCTTAAGCATCTTCATTAAATCAGCTATTTTCTTATGAGTAAGCTCTGTATCTTGAATACGCAAGTCATTATAATTCAATGTTTTCTTTAATTCGCCTGCAAACCACTTTCCAGCCAATGAAGCATCTTTAGGCCCAAGTATTTTCACAGTTTTTTCAAAAAATACAGCAAATAAAGGATTTTGAACAATGGATTCACCTAACTCAGAAGCAATCTTCCACTGTTTCTGATATCTTTCAATTTTTTCAGAAGCCATTTCTGGAAGTGTACGTTTTATCTTCTTTTTCTTATCTTCTGAAATAGTATGTCTTGTTAAATCAGGCTCAAAAATATAACCATACTGCTCTTCAGTTTCCTTAGTACGTTGCATTTTAGTAATTCTAGCAACTGGATCCCATCCACGGGTTTCTCCACCAACTTTTTTACCACGTCCGATAGCATTTTTTTGGCGAACAATTTCATATAGTAAAGCCTTTTGAACATCCTTGAATCCTGAAATATTCTTAACTTCAACTCTATCTTCTTTTTTACCAGTAACAGCAACATTTGCATCAATTCTAATTGCAGCTTCCATAGCAGGATCAAAAACTCCTAAATATTCTAAAATTGAGGCTAACTTTTGTAAGAAAACTCTAGCTTCTTTTGGATCTGAAAAATCGGGTCCAGTAACTATTTCACATAAAGGAACGCCAGAACGGTTATAATCAATCAAAGCATAGGAAGGCATATGAACAGAACGTGCTGGATCTTCTTCTAAATTAATTCTCTCAATTGATATATTTTTCTTATCAACTGGAACTGAACCATTGCCAGCGATTGGAATTTCATATTGTGTTATCTGAAAGTTTTTAGACATATCTGGATAAAAGTAGTTTTTACGTGAGAAAAACATTTCTTCAGGTATTTCGCAACCAAGTGCTAAAGCAATTTTAATTCCATATTCAATTGCTTTCTCATTTATTCGTGGTTTTGAACCAGGTAATCCTAAACAAGTATCACAAGTATTAGAATTAGGTTCTTTACCTTGCCATGCACTACTACATCCACAAAATAGTTTAGTACCAGTTTTCAATTGTATATGAATTTCTAATCCAATTGTAGTTACCATCTAAATCTTCCTCCATAACAATACTTCATCATCATAACTAACTTTTCCATTAACTTTCTTTTTTCTAAATTTTGGTTTTACACCATATTCTTTGAAACCAAGTTTATTTTCATAAATATGCAAAGCTCTTTTGTTTCCTTTGTAAGCTTCTATATACAAAATTTCAGCACCATTTTTCTTAGCAAATTTTATTAAAAATTCCATTAATTTAGTTCCAATTCCCATTCCTCTAACATAATCTAAAAGAGATATTCCAAAAGAGCATGTATGAGAATTTCCCATCATACCAAAACGTACTTCAGCACTACCAGAAAACTTTCCATCAACATCAACAACTACATATTTATTTTTACCACCCTGTTCTTTTAGTTTTGATTTCAAAAAATTACTTTCTTGTTCTAAAGTTACTACTTTAACCATTGACAACCAATTATCTTTTTCACTAACAATATTGTTTATGTACTTAGTCATTTCTTCCGCGTCTTCATTTTTCTTCAAAAAGCGAAACTTAACACTAAGTTTTTTTCCATCTTTCTCAATATCAAATTCTTTCAAAACTTTACCTGACTGCCATTTCATAACCTTGAGCCACCTCTAAAATTTTTGATTCTTGTAAATGATCACCAATCAAATGCAATCCAACCATATCACCGCAAGGAATACTAATCATTGGTAATCCAGCTAAGTTAGCAGGAACTGTTAACACATCCATTTGCCACTGTTGTAATGTAGACATTTTTTCAATTTCCTTAAATTTAGGAGCAACAACAGGCATTGTTGGAGCAGCTAAACAATCCACATCTTTCAAAGCTTTTTTGAAATCATCAATAACTAAGCGACGAACTTTCAAAGATTTCAAATAATAAGCATCTCTATATCCTGACATACGTGCAAAAGTACCAAGAATTATTCTTCGTTTAGCTTCTGCACCAAATCCTTGACTTCTAACACGAGAAAAATATTCATCAAACTTTCCTTTCAAAGGTAAATGTAAACCATATCGCATTCCACAAAACTTAGCTAAGTTAGTAGATGCTTCAGCAGTAGCAACAATATAGTATGCTGACAAAGCATACTCAGTCATTGGTAATGAAACTTCCTTGATTTTAGCTCCATTTTTTTCCATAACTGAAATAGCGTCCCGAACTTTTTTCTCAACAACTTCATCAATGTTTTCAAAATATTGTGAAGGAACACCAATTACTTTTCCTTTTAATGTAGCTTTATCAAGTTCAGTATAATCTTTACTTTTCTCTGGTAAAGTTGTTTGATCTAAAGAATCATTTCCAGCAATCATACTTAATCCAAGTGCAGCATCCCATACAGTTTTTCCCATTGTACCGATTTTATCCATAGAATTTGAGTAATCAATTAAACCATATCTAGAAACTAATCCATATGTTGGCGTTAAACCAACTACTGAGCAAAAAGCAGCTGGACATGATATACTACCACCTGTACTCTGTGCTAAAGCAATATGAGGTATTTCCAGTGACGCAGTTGCAGAAGCAGCTCCACCAGATGAACCACCAGTACATCTATCAGTATCAATTGGATTCAATGGAATTTCATAAGCAGAATTAGTACAAAAAGTACCAAAACCAAACTCATCTTGATTTGTTTTACATAAAACTCTTGCACCTTTTTCACGCATCCGAGCAACAGCTGTTGCATCAAAAGGTGGCTTATATTCTTCAAGTATTTTAGAACCAGCAGTAGCTTTCAATCCTTTAACACAAATATTATCTTTTACACTAATAGGTAAACCATACAAAGAAGCTTCTACTGTAACACGTTTATCAAAATCAGCTGGCTGCCGCATAAAATGTAATTTCTTATTTTTATCTTGCAATTCTTTCATTGCAACAGGTATAAACTCAGTATAATCTAATTCCCCAGATTTACTTTTCTCTAAGAACTGTTGAACAGAAATATTATAATTAACCATTTTATCACCTAAAATTGTTGCGGACCTTTGAAAAATCCTTTCTCCTTATGTTTAGTATTTGATAAAGCCTTAACTTGAGAATAAGGTTCTTCTATTACATCTGCACGAACAACATCTTTCATATCTATAGGTTGAAATGCTGGCTCTACAGAATCTTCCTTTTTCTTAGCAGCATCAAATGCCTTATCAAGATTATCAAAAGCTTCTAAAACATCAGCAATAGTCTTTTTCATTTTTTTCTCTTGTTCTGAAGTCAAGTTTAGTCTAGCTAAAGCCGCAACTTTCTCTATAGTCTCATCAGTAACTTTCACGTATACCACACAATAATTGTTATAGTAGAATATTAAAAAAGGCGATTTTAATCAGATGTTACGCCAGAAACAATTATTCCATTCCTCTTATAAAGCCCAATTGGTCCAAATCTATTTGCCAAACAATTGCGCCAAATCTCTTTATAATCAGTAGGATCACACCTATCAATCATATCATCAAAACCAATTGTTACACTGCTAACAACAGAACGAACTCCCATTACAGGATATTCATCCACATAACCAAAATCATTTAGAATAGGAATTCTAGCATCCCGAGCTCCTCCTTCAAGCCGGTGCTTTTCATATTGTAATTGATCACCACTCAACAAACCCGTAACCTTTGAAATACTTCTACTACCATCATCTTCTAAATTAATCAACACTAAATCAATTTCTTGACCATCATATGCAACCAGTTCTCTAAACAATTCCTCTACAATTGCAAGGTTTTCAGCTATTTCATGATTTTTCCTTTTAGCTTCTTCTTTCTCCCTTTGCAGTTGTTCAGGAGTTTTTGTTATTGTAGGATGACCCATACCCAACCATTAAACACAAAATCTTAAAAATAGAGTCTCGCCTCAGGTAAAAATAAAAGAACAAGCGCAACTCGCGTCGCGCCCGTCCTTGGGGTGTGGTCAGACTGCTTTCACAAAAGTGAAAGCCCCTTTAGAAAAAAGAGTATAAAATGCCGCAAAGCGGCAAAAATCTTGCTTTACTCAATCACCTCAATACCGAGCTCTGAAGCAACTGATTCTGAAACAGCTCCGGGTTCTCTTTTAGCCATTGGCCCTAAGATGTAAGGACTTTTTACGCCAGTTATGATAGTAATGACGTGTATTTTTCCTTCCATTTCTGGAGATATTCTTGCTCCCCAAATAACCTGTGCTTCTGGATCAAGTTGTGATGACACAGTTTCGCCAATAGTGTTTATTTCCTCCAAAGTCATGTCTTCTCCACCAATGATTTGGATTAAAGCGCCTGTCGCACCTTTGTAATCCACTTCAAGAAGTGGGTGGTTTAGAGCTTTCATAATAGCAGCTTCTGCCCTATTATCATCTTCGCTCTCTCCAACACCTATAGCAGCTACACCACCAGACTGCATAACAGCCTTTACATCAGCGTAGTCTAGGTTAACCAATGAAGGTTCAGATATTGTCTCAGTGATACCCTTTATCATAGTGGATATCAACTCATCTGCTACTCCAAATGCTTTTTTCAGAGGCATGTCTCCCGCAAACTTCAATAACTTCTGATTTTCTATTACAATTGCTGTATCACAAGTAGCACGAAGCTCTGCAAGTCCCTCCTCAGCTTTTACAATTCTAGCACCTTCTATCTTGAAAGGTAATGTTACAGCTGCAATTACTATTGCACCTGCTTCCTTAGCAAGTTTCGCAATTACAGGTAAAGCACCTGTTCCTGTACCACCGCCAAGACCACATGTCAAAAACACAAGGTCTACATTTTCAAGCTCTCTCTTAAGATCAGCTTTACTCTCTTTAGCAGCGTTTCTTCCTACTTCAGGATACCCTCCTGCACCAAGACCTCTTGTAAGATCTTTACCAACAAGAATTCTCTTGTCAGCGTTTGTGACTTTCAGGTGTTTTGCATCTGTATTTATAGCAAGAGTCATAGCTCCGCTAACACCTTTGTCCGAAAGGCGAGATATGCAGTTGTTTCCTGCACCGCCAGCCCCTACTACAAGAATTCTGGCTTTATGAGCATCAAATTGCTCTATTTCTTTATCGCTTTCTGTACTTTCATCTGAAACTACATCAGAACTCTGGTTCTGAACAGCTTCTGGTTTTGGTATATCTATACTAACCTCCACATTATTTTCACTTTCTTCAGACTGTGTCTGAGGTTCTTCTTGACTTTCGTAAAATTCACTCATTTAATTGCCTCCTTAAACAATTTTTCAATTTTCAGCCATAATATATATGGTCGAAAATATATTTTCAAACACACACAGGTTTTATATATGTATGCTTTCAAATATCCTATAGAATTAACAAAAATTATACAAATATTTAACTAAGAAAAAACCAAATACCACACTTGTCAAAAAACGTCCAGTTTCAAAATGTGTGTCCAGCACATCAGAAACATTAATACTAATTCTTTTTTGTTTTATCTTCTATATAAAGGTTCTAGATATAAATGTCTTTCAGTGGTTCCATGAAACTCACAATAGGACTCATAATTCTAATGATGTTGGCATTTGTAATGATTGCTGCACAACCAACAGAAACCCAAGAACACGCTTTGAATGAATTTGGATTCTCAAAAGCAACATTTTTGGAAAAACCATGGACTCCAATAACATCAATATTCTTACATGCTGATTTAGTACATTTATTATCCAACATTTTAGTTCTATTATTCTTTGGAATGGCAGTAGAATCTGAAATGGGTGACAAAAAGTATCTAGCAATATTTTTCTTAGCAGGTATTACAGGAGCAATGTTAGCTGGAATGTTCTATCCAGCAGCTACGGTTTCTATAGGAGCTTCTGGAGCTATTTTTGGACTAGTAGGAGCAGGAATGTTAGTACAGCCAGCATCTATGTCAGTATTTCCATATTTAATGCCTATTCCATTAGCAATCGTAGGACTCCTATACATCATGTATAATGCAATGGGAGTTATCCAAGATCCAACAGGACAAATATCATATATTGCTCATTTTGGAGGACTAATAATTGGATTAGCATTTGGTGTACATGCTCGTGGTATACTAAGTAGTATCAAAATTCTAATTCTTGCAGCTGTTGGAGCAGTAGCAGTTATGATAGTATATTTGTTTATAATGAATTCTATGGCAGCTGGAATCATATAATTATTTAAACAATAATAAGTATAGATAATTATGCCAGAACGAA
>EAAG01000027.1:0-7295 GCA_026058435.1 Candidatus Aenigmatarchaeota archaeon
ATTATATTGATTTAGGAAATCCAAGTGATTTTGAATTTATAACTGGTAGACCTGATTTATCTATTACAGCTTGGGTTAAAGCTAATTCATTTGCTCAGTATAAAGGATTTATAACAAATTCAGAAAATGGACAACATGATGGTGGTGTGAAATTTGGTATTGGTTATGGTAGTAGTTCTGAAGGTACAGTAAGAGTAGATTGGGAAGATGATACTTCTTTGCAAAATTCATATACTTCTATAGCTAGTTCATTTAATGTACCAAATAAATGGTACCATGTTGTTATTACCGCAAGTTCAGAAGAATTAAAAATATATTTAGATGGAGATCAGAGTGGTATTCCTGGGTCAGTTACAAATGATTTGGGAACACAGGTTGCTTCATGGAAAATAGGAACAAACTATGGTGCGTATGAAGATAGTTATAGTTGGAATGGTTATATTGATGATGTAAGATTCTATAATAGAGTTCTTTCTGCTGGAGAAGTAAAAACATTATTTTTAGAATAATTACATAAGAACAGTTTTCTTGAATTTTCCTAAGTCAATAAATTTATCTACAATATCTACTAAATGTTTTGAAGTTGAACGACGGAATGACGCTGCTTCAACTTTAATTCCGCATGCTCGATGTAAATGGTTCACAAGATCTACAAAATCACCGTCTCCACTGATAAGAATTTCAACATCAACTTTTGGTGACAATTCAATCATGTCCATTGCAATTCCAATATCCCAGTCACCTTTTTTTGCTCCACCTGGAAACACTTGCAAGTCTTTTAGTTTCACTTCATATCCAAATTTCTTTAAAATGTCAAAGAATTTTTTCTGTTCATTAATATCTGACCTAACTCCATATGCGATTGCTCTAACAAGCTTTCGATCTTCTACTGCTATACGGAGAAGATTAGGAAAAGACACTTTTTTATTGTATAAGTTCTTTGCTGAGTGATATAGATTTGATACATCAACAAAAACAGCAACTCTTTGCTCTTTTTTCACACCTCTTTTGGTATTACCTCGAGTTTTCATGGTAATTGATTGTTTTTTGTAATATAAATTACTAAGAAATAGTACTTTTTCCTGATACAAAACTATTTAACTATGTTTTGACAAAAGAAGAAGTATGACGCCAACAATGATGTCAAATGAAACAGATGAATATGATATTGATCCAAAACATAAAGGTGGAGATAATACAAAATGTGTTGTCTGCGGAGTTGATTTGGGTTCTGCGACATTTGGTAAGATATGTATGCGTTGTCATGATGAGATGATAAAACGTAGTTCATGAAGGATGTGTTAATATTATTCCATCAGATAAGAAATGTTTTATTTGTAATAAAAATAAGCCAGAAATGAAATCAGTGCATATTCCTGGTTTATATACGGTTTTTGTTTGTCCAGATTGTGATAGTGCTAAAGACGACTAAATTTCTATAAACACGTTAAATATGGTGGTTAAAGCCCCTAAAAGAGCATATTTTTTAACTAAAATCATGTAAACCCGTTAAAAAGACCCTCAACGATGCTTTTAAATACCTTTTCTATTATTTAAATAGAATCGGCGACCACAGCGAAGGGGTTATACCTGTTCCCATTTGAACACAGAAGTCAAGCCCTTCAGCGATTTAGTGAGTACTGCAATAGTGGGAAAACTACGACGTTGCTGTACTTCATAGTTTTTTGAACGCTCTTTCAGAGTTATATCTGAAAGAAAAAATCAAATGTTTGTATGATGGCACGGAGGATTTGAATGATATTACAATATATTACAGACTGGACTTTCTTTAGTTTTTTGAATGATAATCATCGAAATAGTGTAGGCAATAGAATATGCCTTGGTGGTGTAGTGGCCTAGCATGTAGCCCTGTCACGGCTACGACTCGGGTTCAAATCCCGGCCGAGGCGCTTGGAACCCTCGGGTTCACGGGCCTGTAGCTCAGCCTGGTAGAGCAGCGGCCTTTTAAGCCGCCTGTCGCGGGTTCGAATCCCGTCAGGCCCTCTAAATTATGGTGATTGAAAATGGTAAAGAAAAAAGATGAAATAAAGATTGATGTTTTTAGTAATCATCTTGTGCCTAAGCATGAGGTAATAACTGAAAAAGAGAAAAGGGAACTTTTGAAAAAATATAATATATCTTCAAAACAACTTCCAAGCATATTGAAAAGCGATCCTACTGTTAAAGCACTTGGTGCAAAGCCTGGGGACGTTATCAGGATTACACGAAAAAATGATTTGATGGGCGATATATTTTATTATCGGTCTGTATTATCAAAGTGATTTTTATGAATTTAAAATACGAAACAATGTTGTCAGCATTTGCAAAAGAGGTAGGTTTTGTTAATCATCAATTACAATCCTTTAACAATTTTGTAAAGAACCGACTTCAAGAAATTATAGATGAAATTGGAGAGATAGAATTAGAAACACCTGAAACTGCTGAATTTAAAATACGAATGGAAACTGTTAGAATTCCTAAACCATCTATCAAAGAAGCTGACGGCGCTAATAGAGAAATTACTCCTGCTGAAGCTCGTGTTAGAGATTTGACATATGCTTCTCACATTTTTGTTGAAATGGTTCCTATTGTTAATGGTGTTGAACAGGATCCTCAAGAAATTAAAATTGGAGAACTTCCAGTAATGGTAAAGAGTGATCTTTGTATTCTAAAAGGAAAAACTAATGAAGAATTAATTGAATTAGGTGAAGACCCTTCAGATCCTGGTGGATATTTTATAGTAAATGGAACAGAGCGTGTTATAATTTTAGTTGAAGAAGTTCTTACAAACATGCCAGTTGTTGAAGTTAAAGGTGATACTGAAGTTGCAAGAATTAACAGTGAAAGAAAGGGATATGTTCAAAGACACATGATTGAAAGGAAAAAAGGACTTGTAACTATTTCATTTGCAAACTTGAAAAAACTTCCAGTTGTTGTTTTGTTGAGAGCTTTGGGATTGAGAACTGATAAAGATATAATTGAAACTGTAACAAAAAATGAACGTGAGATGGAAGAAGTTTATTTTAATCTATACGAATATGATGTTGAAACAACTGCTCAAGCAAAAGATTTTATTGGTTCTAAACTTGGAATTTTCCACGATGAATATCGTGCTAAAAGAGTAGAAGATATTTTGAATAAATATTTGTTACCTCATCTAGGTCAGGAAAAAGAAAATAGAATGGAAAAGGCTTTGTATTTAGCAAAAGTTGTTAAGAAAATTATTCATACTGGTGTAAATGGTTTAGATGGTCAGGATATAGATCATTATGCTAACAAAAGACTTAAACTAAATGGTGACTTCTTAGAAATATTGATGCGTTCTGTTTTATTAGGAAAATATGGTTTGATGTCAAGAATAGTTTATAGATATCAAAAACTTGCTAAGAAAGGAAAAATACCTACAATATCTTCTATAGTTGAGAGTGATTATCTTTCAAAAAGAATTATTTCTCATATGGCAACTGGACAGTGGGTTGGTGGACGTACTGGTGTTTGTCAGAGATTAGAAAGAAATAATTTTATTAGAGGATTAGCTCATTTACGAAATGTAGTTTCTCCTTTATCATCTGCTCAGGAACACTTTGAAGCAAGAGCTTTACATTCTACACAATGGGGAAGACTTTGCGCTGAACAAACACCTGAAGGTGTAAATATTGGATTAAGAAAATATTTAGCAACTATGGCAGTTATATCAGCGGAATCATCTGAATCTGATATCAAAGTAATCAAAGATATTGTAAAGAAAAAAGATGACGGTAAGTATGCAGTGTTCTTAGATGGTGTTGTTTTGAAATCTGTGAACAGACCAGAATCACTTATTGAAGAAATAAAAAAGAAAAGAAGAATGGGATTAATATCACCGTTTATAGGATTATCTAAAGTTGATTTGTTTGAAGAAGTTCATATTAATACTAACTCAGGAAGATTGCTTAGACCTGTTATTGTAGTTGATTCAGGAAAACCTTTGCTAACTGATAAGTATATTGAAAAATTAGATAAAGGAGAGATTGTTTGGAATGATCTTTTGAAACAAGGTGTAATAGAATATATTGATGCTGAAGAAGAAGAAGATTTATTTGTTGCAATCAAAGAAGAAGATTTAACACCAGAACATACTCATTTAGAAATAAATCCTGCTGTTATTATTGGTGTTTCTGCTGCATTAGTTCCATTCCCAGAGCACGACAGAGGAGATCGTGTTAACTTTGGTGCTAAGATGAGTGGACAGTCTTTAGGACTTTATGCTACAAATTATCTTTCTAGAGCAGATACTCGAGCAAATATCTTAGTTTATCCTCAGATTCCTTTGGTTAACACAATAGTTGGAAAAGAAATTAAGATGGATGAGCATCCACAAGGACAGAATGTTATTATTGCTATAATGAGTTACAAAGGATACAACATGGAAGATAGTGTAATATTAAATAAAGGAAGTATTGAAAGAGGGCTTGCAAGATCATTCTTCTTTAGAAGTTATGTTACTGAAGAACAGAAATATTGGGGAATTGAAAAAGATGAAATAAAAATTCCTGATAAGAGTGTTAATGGATATAGAACAGAAGAAGCTTACATTAACTTAGCTGAAGACGGAATTATTAACAGAGAAACTGATGTATCAGCAGGTGATGTTTTAGTTGGAAAAATCAGTCCTTTACGTTTCTTTGGTCCAATGGAAAACTTTATGATGGAAACTGAGAATAGACGAGAAACTTCAGAAGTTATAAGACATGGTGAGCAGGGAGTTGTTGATAATGTTATTGTTACACAGTCACAAGATGGAAATAAATTAGTAAAAGTTATTGTTAGAAGTAAAAGAGTTCCAAGTGTAGGTGATAAGTTTGCATCACGACACGGACAGAAGGGTGTTATTGGTTTAATTGTTCCTGAAGAAGATATGCCTTTTACAGAAGAAGGAATAGTTCCTGATGTTATTGTAAATCCTCATGCTATACCGAGCCGAATGACTGTGGGTCAATTATTAGAAATAATTGCTTCAAAGGTTTCTGCTGTGTCAGGAAGACCAGTAGATGCAACTATTTTCAATAGTATGCCTGAAGAGGTTATGAGAAAAACTCTTAAAGAAATGGGGTATAGAGATGATGGAAAGGAAACTCTTTACCATGGTATTACTGGAGAACAATACGAATCAAGAATACTTTTAGGACCTATTTATTATCAAAAACTTCATCACATGTCTACTGATAAAATACAATCAAGAGCAAGAGGTCCTGTTACATTACTTACAAAACAACCTACTGCAGGTAAAGCAAAACAGGGTGGTTTAAGATTAGGAGAGATGGAAAAGGATTGTTTAGTAGGACATGGTGCTGCATTGTTGCTTAAGGAAAGATTCTCTTCAGATGCGTACACTGTACCTGTTTGCCAAAACTGTGGTTTAGTTGCTATTGAAGATTTTGCTAAGGGTAGAACATTCTGTCCTATTTGTAAGAAAAGTAAAGTTTCAACAGAGAAAATGTCTTATGCGTTCAAATTATTAATGGATGAAATGAAATGTTTGGGAATGTATCCAAAAATTAAAGTTAAGGATGAGTAAAATGATTGAATCAATAAATTTCGGATTTTTATCTCCGAAGATGATAAAGGAAATGGCAGCTGTTAAGATAGATAAACCTGAGTTGTATGACCCTGATGGATATCCTATAGATGGTGGACTAGCTGATTTACACTTAGGTGTTATTGATCCTGGATTAAGATGTAGAGTATGTGCAGGAGCAATAGGACAATGTCTTGGTCACTTTGGTTATCTTGAATTAACTAAACCTGTTGTTCATCCGTTGTATGGAAAACATATTTTCATGATGCTTAAATCAACATGTAGTAAATGTGGAAAAATATTGTCAGATAAGGTTGATGCTTCAAATCATATGTCTTTGACACTTGCATACAAGACTACAAAAGCAAAATGTTCTGCATGCGGTGAAAAACAAAAAACATTGAAATTCCAGAAACCTACTTCTTATAGGGAAGGTCATGAAGAGCTTACCAGTGAAGAAGTTCGAAGAAGATTGGAAATGATAACAGATGATGATGCTAAATTATTTGGAATTAAAGGTGGAAGACCTGAATGGTATGTTTTAACTATACTTCCAGTTCCTCCAGTAACTGTTCGTCCTTCAATTACATTAGAAACTGGTTCACGAAGTGAGGACGATTTAACTCATAAGTTAGTGGATGTTGTTCGTATTAATGAAAGATTGAGGAAAAACTTAGAATTAGGCGCACCTGAATTTATTATTAGAGATATATGGGAACTTTTACAATATCATGTTTCTACTTTAATGGATAATGAAATATCAACACTTCCTCCTGCAAGACATAGAAGTGGACGTTCATTGAAAACTATTGTACAGAGATTAGGAAAGAAAGAAGGTAGATTTAGATCTAACCTAACTGGTAAGAGAGTAAATTTCTCTTCAAGAGCAGTTATCTCTCCAGATCCAAAACTTTCAATAAATGAAGTTGGTATACCGTTTTATGTTGCAAAAGATCTTACAATTCCTATAGGAGTTACAAAAAATAACTTAGATGAACTGAAAAAGCTTGTGTTAAATGGTTCTGATGTTCATCCTGGGGCAAATTATGTTGTAAGATCTGATGGTGTGAAGAAAAAAATTACTGAAGAAAATAAAGAAGATATAATTAAAGAACTTACAGGCGGTTATGTAATAGAAAGACATTTACAAGACGGTGATATTGCTTTGTTTAATAGACAACCATCTCTGCACAGAATGTCTATCATGGCTCACAGAATTAAAGTCTTAGAAGGAAAAACATTTAGAATGAATTTATGTGTTACTGTTCCGTACAATGCGGACTTTGACGGTGATGAAATGAATCTACATATTCCTCAGACTGAAGAAGCTCAGACTGAAGCAGAAATGCTTATGCTTGTAGAAAAACATATACGGTCTCCAAGATATGGTCTTCCTATTATTTCATGTAAGGATGATCACATTACAGGATGTTATTTGCTTACAAAGAAAGATTCAAAGTTTTCAAAAAGGGAAGCAACTGAACTTTTGATGGCTGTTGATATGCATGATAAAATCGATGAAATAAAAGGAACTGTAACAGGAAAAGAATTATTTTCATTGTTACTTCCAAAAGATTTCAATATAAAATTCAAGTCAGCAACATGTATAGGTTGTAGTAAATGTGAAAAAGAAGGATGTCCTTATGATTCTTATGTTGTAATAGAAAATGGTGTTTTGAAAAAAGGAATAATTGATGAAAACTCATTAGGTGAAATGAAAGGAAAAATTATTGATAAA
>EAAG01000028.1:0-7163 GCA_026058435.1 Candidatus Aenigmatarchaeota archaeon
AATACTAAATAATCCTAATGCACAAAAACTTGCAGGTATCATAGCAACTGTAGGATTAGCACAAAACTTCGCAGCTCTAAGAGCTATGAGTACAGAAGGTATCCAAAGAGGACATATGCGTCTACATGCAAAAAATATAGCAATAACAGCCGGTGCAACTGGTGATGATATTGATAAAATAGCAAAACAAATGCTTGAAGAATTCTCGATTAGTGTTGACAAAGCAAAAGAATTGCTAGAAAACAAGTAATTTAAACCATTTCTATATACTATTATGATACTCAACACACATGCGGCTGTAGTCTAGTGGTAGGATCTGAGCCTTCCAAGCTCATGACCAGGGTTCGAATCCCTGCGGCCGCATTTTCAATTTTATTCTATACACACCTTTAAGTTGACAAAAGAAAACAAAGCGCGTTGATTTACGCGCAATGTTCAAAAATTTCACTCAGCAACCGTAGCCGAACCTTCTGGCAACTGGTGTTCAAACCGAATGCATGGCTTACCCTGACGCATGGGAAACCTGCGAGAGGTGAATTCAAACTGTTCTTGAGTACCAATGAACAGAATAAACGGTTCATCACCTTCTGGAAGGTCCTTGAACGTAACCTCAGGAGCATCGTCTTTTGGCGGATTTCCCGGAAGACCATAAGGATATCCAACCAAACAAGAAAAATCAAGAGCCGCGTCTGACGGCTTATCCTTCTTGAACGTCATGTGTATCACTGCCATTGCTCTTCTAGCCTTCATCATGCCCCTCCTTTCCGGACAACTCCACTGTTAGCATTGCGGAGCCCATACCACAAAAAGATGATTAATGCAGGTAATGAAAAAAATCCTGCAAAAATTAGTAAACGCAATCCAGCATAAGCGGCTACTAACTTCGTACCCATAACCCCATCCACGACTCCAGTGGAAACTACAATGATGTTAACCGCAATTGCAAAAACCCCGAAAATGAACAAACCCACTGAACTTGCAGCAAATAGGACCGCCGTATACTTCCAGATATTCATCTTTTCCATTTGAGGAGTTCCTCCAATATGTTACCAGCATCAGCTTTCCAAATATCATCATAGGATATTGGAGCCAAATGATTGAATCTATATGCTTCTCTGGCACTTGAGAAAATGTTCCTGCAGTACCGTAAAAACGGCCTTCGTATCATAACAAACAAAATCATGGAAAACACCGAAATTATACCAATCGGCAATACGAATACCATGAAAGTGTCTCTTTCATAATAGTTCGCAAGAGTACCTATTGAAAAAAACACCAGAAATGTCGTAAGAACACATATCTTGAATGTGTTGCTGAGACCTGTATCATCCACTGCCACAACCCGCGGTTTGAGCGTTTTCATTGTCTTTCTCCTTTTCCTGAACAGAAGTGAAAGATAGCATCAGCTATCTCAAAGAAATCGTAAATTTATCAGCATAACACAGCAAGCTGTGAATGCTACGAGTTAACCTTGGTCAACTCATTGTTTGTTTGTGTATCTAGTAAATAGAAATTCGTGCCAATAGTTTTAAACTATTAGCTACCACCAAAGAACTTACGAATAGCAGGATTCATGTCTTCCATATATTGTCTTGAAATTTGCTCATATAGCTGATAAACAATCATAACAGTAAGTAAAATACCAGTACCAGTACCAATAGCATTTGTAAAGTCAGCAACAGCAGCAAGTAAACCTACAAACACACCACCTAGCACAGCAAGTACAGGAATATATCTATTCAAAACAGATTCTACAATTCTAGGATCTCTTCTAAATCCAGGTATCTGTAAACCTACATTCTCAATCTGCCCAGCAACACTACGTGCATCCATACCTGCGGTTGATACCCAGAATATAGAGAACACAGTACAAAGTGTAATAAAGAATCCCAAATATAATATCATTCTCAATAAATCAATTCCTAAAGGCAATCCTACTGATGGTATCATAGCAGTTGCAAGTACACCAAGCGATATTCCTATAATAGGGGAAAGCATTGTTATCAAAAAGCTTCTTTTTAGCTTAAAGTAAAACGCACTAAAACCAATAGCAAATACAACTATCAAAGCAACTAATGAAAATACTTGTATGGAAAGTGAACTAGGAACACTAAAGAAGAACAATAAACCACCTGTCAAAGCACCATTAGCATCATATGTAGCTAACGCCGGTATTGCTCTTCCTACTAGCTGTAAATTAGCAATCAAAGCTGCTGCCAGTATAACCGGTAAATTGCTCGTATAAATGAACTTCAAAGGCCATCTTCTACTAAATCCTCTGATTGTTCCAAAGGCTAGAGGTATTTCTACCTTAAGATCCTGAGCATAAACTACAATAAAGAACACTAATACTGTTGCTAAAAGTGGTAAGAGTCGTGTTACAGACGCAGCTATATCACCAATCTGTAAATAACCAATTGCTGCAGGAATTGCACCAGCTGCAATTGAACCACCTGCAGGGATAAGAGGATTTAGAGCACCAATGAATATTGATTTACTCACATTAGCTGCAATAAATATAGATATTCCTGAACCAATACCCCATTTAGATACTACCTCATCCATGAAAAGTACAATTATACCACCTATAGTTATCTGAAGAATAACAAGAGGCAATAATTCAGGTGAAGCAGGACGCAATGCACCCATTGAAACAAACGCAATTGCTTCAAACACACAAAATGCTATAGCTAATAATTTCTGTGTTCCTTGAAACGTAGCCTGTCCTTCCTGAGAATGCATATCAAAAGGCAATAATCCAGAACCAGAAAGAAGTTGAAGAATAATGGATGCAGTAACTATAGGCCCTATACCTAAAGTCATTATAGATCCCATAGAAGAACCAAGTATAAGTTCAAGAAAACCAAGTTGTGAAACAGCTTCAGGAGAAATTCCATATATCATTATCTGTCCCATGACTAAAAACAGAAGTAATATTAAACCAGTCCACATCAATCTTTTCTTAAAATTAAGATGAGTTTTTGGACCAGCAACACTAGGTAACTTAGTTACAAAACTTGCATAAGACATCTAAACACCATTATTCTTTAGCTTTTGGAAGCTCTTTTTTAGGAGCTTTTTTATTTTTCTTAGCTCTAATAGTTACTGTTCCACCAACTTCTGTTATCTTTTCAACAGCTCTATTACTTGCTTTATCAACTATAACATTAATGCCTTTCAATCCTTCTGCAGAACCAGATCCAAGTAATTTATGTATTTTCATTTTAGTCAAATCTATTTCTTTTGAATCTTTCCCAATAATTGTAGATAATATACTTACATTGATTGCTCTTATTTTTCTACCTTGTTTTTTACTCATAGGAGTAAATCCTCTTCTATCATAATGTTCAGGTTCAAATTTCAAATATCCTATTCGTTTATGTTTTTTGGAACCAGCATAACCTCTACCACCTCGGCTACCGCCTCCACGATGCTTTTTATGAATACCATAACCTTGAGTACGATTACCTCGATACTTCAATCCTTTTTTACTTTTTCTTTTCATTTACTTCACCTTTTTTCTCTTCTTTTGGAACTTTTTTAGTTTCTACAGGAACTTCTTTAACTTCCTCTTTAGGTTCTTCTTTTTTCATAATTTCAATTTTAGAAAGTTCAAAAGGTATTTTCATTTTATTCAAAACCTTGAAAGTTTCAAACACAGCAAATATCATATTTCTTCTATTTCTACTATTACCATCAATCTTCGTCCATATATCCTTTATACCTGCAAGCTTCATCACTTTCTTAATTTCCTCTGCAACTTTCAAACCTGCTCCTTTAGGTGCAGGTGATAAAGTAAATATAACTGAACCACGTTTACCGCTCGCTTTGAAAGGAACAGAATGTCCTGTATCACATCTACATTTCCAACTTCCGCACCCTCTTCTAACAGGAATCACATTTAATTTAGCATTTTCAATTGACTTTGCAATAGCCTCTCTATGATCATTAGCAACACCAACACCTAATCCTACATAACCATTTCCATTACCAATTACTGACATGGCTGTCATCTTATATCTTCGCCCACTTCTATGCATTCTAGCAGTTCTAAGTGTAGGTGTTCTTCGTATTCCACCACCTTTACCAGGAGAACCACCAATAAGTATAAGATCACTCTTAAGATTAGGAAGAAGTTTCTCTATAATTTCAGGTTCTTTTATAGGAATTCCTCTTTCAAATATTTCATCAATAGATATTTTTCCAGCTAATACCATATTCCCAAGTTTAGTTCTAGGAACCCAATTAGCTAAATGACTAACCATTTCATTTCTTCTCTCAAATCTTTTCCTTCTTTTATTAAATGCCATATCATTCACTCAAAATTTTTTTCTTTATTTCCTCAAAATTTCCTATATTTTCTTTATTTTGAATATGATCTCCTTTAATACGATCATCAGATGGGATCATTTTTTTATCAAATGTAATTTTTATGCCTGCATCAGCAACACCTTTAACCACAGCATAAATTGAATTTCCTTTTGTAGATCTCTGAAGTCCTATATCAAGAATAGATTTTTCTACTCCTGCTTCCTTTGCTTTAGTTCCTGCCATAAGACCAGCAAGATAAGCAGAAGGAATATTTCCGGTATGACCTTTCCATCCTAATTTCTTAAGAGCAAAGCTATTTGTTTCTGAAACAGTCTTATCTCCTTTTTGAACATAATCAACAAACTGTATTAAAAAACTATTCAAAGATTTTCGTACAACTAAACGTATCTTACCTGATTTTAACAGGGCTATTCTTTTCTTATAATCAGTTTTCTGATTAACTCTTCTTTTTAGATTTTCCATTTTCAATCACCTTTTTTGGAGCTTTTTGCAAAAGTTCATTTCTTTCAAGATATATCGCCATGTGCTTTCTACTTCTGAAAAAACCTCCTTTAATTTTTCCATAAACATTTCTGTAAACTAATGTTGTTATCGCACCATCATCTCTAAGTGCCTTTGCTTCTTTTCTAAGCAAACGAGCTGTCTTTATCCAAGCAGTTTTTGAAGACCTTCTTGCATTTTTTGTACCTTTAATCGAACCTTTCCCACGTCTTCGGCCCTTTTTCTTCTGTTTTTTTATTTTCTTAATTCTAAAAGTACTATTACCTTTTTTTGGTTTCACAGTAATTATGCCATTACCAATAAGTCTCTTTATATCAGATGCCGTAATTGCTTCCTCAGCATCTTTATTTCGTTGTGAATCAATCTTTACTCTATTGGCTCCAACTTTCTTTATTCTCGATACAATTTTTTTCTGATATTTTAAGTTACTCATCTAATCACTTTTGAAAATTTATCATCATTTAATTCTGTATATGGAGAAACTCCAAATGAATTAAATAAAGTATCACATGTTGTACACTTGAATATATTTTTTTCTATTTCTTTTCCGTGATCACCACAAACATGACACTGACCTTTATCAAACATTACAAACATTCAAATCACTTCTTTTCTACCATTCCTTTATCTTCCATCACTTTCTTTATTTTACCTTCAGTTTCTTTTTCTTTTGTCTTAATTTTTTCACTTAATTTTTTAGTTTCTTTCTTAGTTTTTTTCTTATTTTTCTTTTTATCTTTCTTAGCTTCAGCTTTCTTTCTTTCAGCACGTTTAGCGCGCTTTGAAACTTTTTTCATTCTTTTTGGATTAAGTATAGTTAAACCAATTTCTTGAGCTTTCTTAATCATCTGATCAAACTTTTTCAATCCGATTTTACCTGAAATCATAATACCTATTTTTTCATCTTTTTCAATATTCAACTGAGCAAGACTTGTTACAAACAATACTTTTTTACCTTGAACAAATCCTCTTGTTTTCTTATCATGACCATAACCAATTTTAGGTTTACGAGAGTTACCAGATTTACCTTTTCTTAATTTACTCTGTCTTCCTGTTGGCTTTCGCCAACCTTTCTTAAGTTTCCTATATCTATGATAATCCTGATTCTTGAATTTTCTTTTTTTAATTGACATTTTTGATACCATAATTATTCACCTTCTTTTTGCTGACCTACTGGAGCAACATTATCAAATTCATTCACAAATGTTTCGTCATCAACTCCACTAGCAACAATAAAACAACCATCTTGGAATGTTCTTCTATCTTTTTTACCAACACCACAAATATGTTCTATATTTGAAGCAGTTTGACCAACATCTTCTTTATTGATTCCAGTTATAGTTATTTTAGTTTTATCAGCCTTAATCTCAACATTACCAATTATTTTCGCAGATCTTGATCCCTTTTCACCTATAAAGTTATTGATAAGGAATTTCTTAGGTTCAACTGTAAATGTCATTGGAAAATGTGTAAAAACTACAGCCAGTTCACATTTGAATCCTTTTGTAACGCCTAATATCATATTTCTAACATGTGCAGCAATAGTACCAACAAAAGCTTTAATTTTTCTATCATCTATTTTTCCTTCTGCAATAAAATTTTTATCTTCTATACGAACATCAACAGATTTATTAAATCGTGCATCACTAAAAGTTCTTTCAAGCTCACCCTTCTCTCCTTTAACAAAAACCGTTTTTCCATCAACTTTAACTTCCACACCTTCTGGCACTTCAGCCATTTTTTGATATGAAACTTTTTTCTTTACCATCTAATCACCTAATATACAAATCCAAGCAACTTTCCACCTGTTTTTTTCTCAGATGCTTCATGATGAGTCATTACACCAATAGGTGTTGAAATTATCAAAATACCGACACTTGCTGAAGGAAGAAAACGTTCTTCCCATTTAACAAATCCATCTGTTTTCACAGGAAATCTTGGTTTAATTACAGATGCCTTATTTAATTTTCCAGACAAAGATACTGTTATGAAACCTCCACGACCATCATCAGTAATTTCAAATGAATTAACATATCCTGTTTTTTTCATAACTTCTAGTACGCTCACTATAAGTTTTGAACGTGGAACTACACATTCATCTTTTCCAACTTTCTCAGCATTTGTTATTGACGAAAACATGTCCGACAATAAATCGTGATTAACCATTTTTTTCACCTAACTATATTTTCTAAATCCTACTTTCTGAGCAACTTCTCTAAAACATCGTCTACAATACAGTAAACCATGTACTCTTATGACACCATTAAGAGTACCACATCTACGACATTTATGAGTTCCATTACCATACTTTTTCTTAACTTGTTTATTAC
>EAAG01000029.1:0-7147 GCA_026058435.1 Candidatus Aenigmatarchaeota archaeon
AATGACATTATATCTCAAACTGATACCCAGAACTAATTACCAACGTTTTGTTGAGCGACGATTTCTTCCACTACCACTATAACCACCACGGTTTCTGTTACTACGGCTATAACCAGCACCACGATTGTCTCTATTACTTCCATAGTTACTTCTATTTCTGTTACTACGACCAAATCCACCACGATTTCCAAAGTCACGCTGTTTTTGAATCCATTTAATATAAACTCGTTTTATCTGAGGAACTGGTAAACTTTCTATATTTAATTTAGGATCTCTTATTATTGTTCTAAAATTATCATAATCTCTACGGCAAAGAATGTTTATTGCCTTTCCTTCCTCACCTGCACGAGCTGTACGTCCAATTCTATGTATGTAAGATTTAGAATCAGATGGTAAATCATAATTATATACATGAGAAACTTCTTTGATATCTAATCCTCTTGCTGCAACATCTGTACATACTAAAACAGAAATATTTTGATTATGGAAATCTTTCAAAACTTTAGTTCGTTTATCTTGTGAAAAACCACCATGAATTGCTAAAGCACGCATTCCCTCAGCTATCAAATTATTAGCAACAAAATCAGTGTTCCTCTGAGTATTACAGAAAACCATAACTAATTTAGAATCTTCATTTTTCAATAAATGAACTAATAATGAAAACTTCTCACCATCAGAAATACTGTAATAAACCTGATGTAATTTAGAAGTATCTAAATGTGATTTTACCAGTATTTTTATTGGAGAATACATATATTTTCTATACAAATATTGAATATCATCTGAAATAGTAGCTGAGAACATCATTGTTTGTCGATCTCTAGGACATTCGCTTATTATATCTTCAACATCTCTTACAAATCCCATGTCAAGCATTCTATCAGCTTCATCTAAAACCAAAGTAGTGATATTTTTCAAATTTATAGTACGTCTATCAATATGATCCAATATACGACCAGGAGTACCCACAACAACATCAGCATATGGAAGCCGTCTAATTTGATTTCCAATAGAAACCCCACCATATACAGCTTCAACTTGTAAAGTATTGTTTGCAAATTCCCTGATTGCAGTAGAAGCTTGCTCTGCAAGCTCTCTTGTTGGAACCAATACCAAAGCTTGAATCTTTCGCATTGATTGACAATTATGAATAATTCCTGCTCCAAAAACTAGTGTTTTACCAGAACCAGTAGCAGAACCTGCTATAACGTCTTTGCCCTGCAAAACTGAAGGAATTGCTTTTTCCTGTATTTCAGTTGGCTCAGTAAATCCTTTTTTCTCTAAAATCTTTAAAATAGCTTCGCTAAGGCCAAGTTTCCTAAATTTTTCCATTTCTATTAAACTTCCTTGTTATTTTGTATTTGAATAAACTCTGAGAAAAAGTCACGCTTTTTCTCCAACACTTGTCAAGTATTTGTATTTCAAATCTTATCTTAGTGGATAACAACTAAATTCAAGGCTTATAAGGTTATTAAATCACCATTTTTCCACAAAATTCAAAAGTCTTATATATACCTTTAAGTTGACAATAGTAAACAGAGTGTGTTGTTATACACACTCTACCATAAAGTTAGCCCTCTCTTTCAGCAGGATCCAATGGAACCTGGTGCTGTGGTTTCTTACCCATCGTTATGAGATGGGTAGAAAGAATATTTGCTGCATCATTATCGCCAACCACCAGCATCTCAAGCGCTGCGATGATAGCATTCTTGAATCCACACACCACTGAAACCGTCACTCCAGGTGGCATACGCCACATTGCTAGAAACGCGTCCATGGAGTTCTCAAAACCTGTCGACGGCAACGGAACCCCAATCACTGGAACAACATGTTTCAGTTCTGCAGACATTGCGCCAGCAAGAGCTGCTGCCATACCAGCCCCAACAATAGCAATCGTCGGCACTTCCTGAGTGAGATTACTGCAGAAACGCTTCAACACATCTGAATTACGATGCGCTGAAATGATATCCAGCGTAACCTCCACATCCATAACACCGACCAACTCAAGCACATCTACCTTATCAAAGGCCCTAAGGTCGCTCGTGCTGCCGAGAACAACAGCGATTCTCATCTTCCCCAATTGTATCACCTCCTCTCTTTGCTGCGCAAAACGCAGCTGTTAATGGTTGAAGAAACCACGAATCTCGCCATCTGGCGCCATAACCATGGCTCCATTTCGTGCTATGCAGAACTGCCTCACAACATCGTCGTCCTTGACAGAACCGCTGGACGTCAAGATAGCTGTGACACCTGCCTGCGCAAGGGCCTCTGGGCCATCAGGATACGGAAAGAAACTGTCACTGTATGCAACAGCTCCTTCAAGCATATCTCCATGACCAGCATCTGTCGCCCGCTTGATTGCAAGCTCACACGCACCAACTCGATCCTGCTGACCAACACCATTACCAATGAGCATGCGATTTTTGACAATTGTAATGGTATTGGAATTCGAGGTCGAACCCACTGCCCATGCCAGAACCAAGTCGCCTTCCAAAAACTCATTCAGTTCTCCGTGAACCACAACATCAGAAGCACTGAAATCCAACACATGGGTATAGTTGGGTTGGAGAAGGAAACCACCACGAACTTGACGGAACCTCGGCGAATGGTCAAGCAGAAGATATTCATTATCCAAGGCCGGATTAACAATAATCCTACATCTTCCGCCTTTGCGCCGGAACGCCTTGATCGCATCGCCGTCAAAGGACGGTGCAATAACACCGTCAAACTTCTGGCGAGCATCGCCCGACATTCCTTCAGTAACCATGGCTTCAGCGATTCTTCCGGTGATGTCAAAGTTACACATCAGAAGCCCACCCATGATAGCTCGAGTGTCCCCAGTAACAACATTCTTGGCAACACCCAATCTGTCAATACCATATGAAGCTCCACACGGATTTCCGTGTTTAACTCCAATTGCAATGAACGGCACGGCACCATCCTTCGCGTTAAAAGCTGCCACAGCATGGGTCATGGTCTGAAGCAATCGATCCATGTCAGTGAGGTTGTTGTAGCTCGGCGGCGAACCATCAATAACCTCAAACATGTCCAAGGCCAGCGGATCACCGCTATCAGTCGCAAACAACGCAGCCGGCACCTGGTGACCGTTCTCACCCTTTGGCAGTTCAGCCACCTGGTGGCCAAAGAATCCGTTATAGATTCCCTGACTATGAAAACGAGCGCCATGCATACGGTACTGGGCAACAGCAAAGTCTGCCTTGGCTGCCAGATACGTGAGGAATTCTTCCTCACCTGGCTTACCAGCTTTCAGCCAGTCAATGACTGTCGGACGGTCAGCAGCATCACACAACACAATGCGCCGACCCTTGGCAGCTGAACTGAGCATGGTTGGACCACCAATGTCAGTCTTGTCAATAACTGACTCCATGGTAGCACCATCAGCTGCAATCGCATCCTCAAGAGGATACATATCGCAGCAGACAAGACCAACATATGGAATACCAAGCTCTTTCATCTCTGCAACATCTTCTGCAAAATGTGTTGCCAGAAGACCAGCATGGAGCTCCCGCGAAAGGGTCACCACCCGATGCCCGAGAATCTTACCACCACCAACAAGCTCAGCAATGTCCCTGAGCTGTATACCAGCGTCAGGAATCCCTGCTTTGATTGCATCATAAGTACCGCCAGATGAAACAATCATCCAACCCATCTCAATGAGAGCTCTGGCAAACTCCACAATCCCTTCCTTGTTGTACACAGACAACACTGCTGTTCCAGCATACTCGCGATTGTCAGACGACATACTACATCCCTCCTTCAAAAGACATACCTAGACTCCCCGAATTCCGCAACTTACGGAATTTTACAGAGCCTTACCTAACAAGAACAAAACGTTTATTTTGACAGCACAAGCAGCAAGCTGCAAATGCCGTGGAAGTAAGTTGTACTTCTCTGCGCTTTCGGTTGTATATGTGAAGATTATTAATTAACAGAAAAACATTTTAACCCATCAATCATAATCCATTTTAAAAGGTTAACAACATAAAATAGGCTAGTGGTTAGATGAAAACATTCGCAATAGCATTAATTGTTTGTGTAATATTAATTTCTCCAGTCATAGTTTTTGCTGCAAAAGAAGCACCTTCTTTACAATGCCCAACAAATCCATTAGATGCTTATGATAACATAAAATGGGACTCTGGTGATTATATTGCAAAAAAGGCAATAGTTCAAATAGGTTTTGATGATAATTTTGTAAAAAAAACATACATGAAAGTAAAGCCAAAATATAGTCCATTCAAAATTGGTAAATCAATGAAGAAATTAACCAAATATATTAAGCAAAGCCCTAATGGCAAATTATATGCAAGAATAGCAGTCAAAGATAAATCAAAAGGTTATGTTTACAGTAATGTATGTGAAATTCAATTAGAATCATACAAAGTTCTAGACCCTAAACCATGGGTAAACAATGATCAATCAATTTCAACTTACAAACCTCTTAGTGGTGAAAAATCACTAGCTATGCATGTTGGTGATTTTGGAAATTATTTCACTCATACATTTGACATGAAACTGTTTGATCAAGAATTACCATATGATTTAAGAAATGCCGTTATTACAGCAAAAATGAGATCACCAGGTCATTGTCCTGGTGGATATGGAAAAAACTGGATGCAAATCCATTTAGTTGATAATTACTATACCACAATGGTAAGCAAAAGTGTCTTATTCAGAGGCACTTACAAAGCAACAGTTAAATTAGACATTGCAAAAATGCAAAAGAAATTCCCTAGTTTCAAAGCAGATGAAGCTGCAGTAATCATGCTTGTAATAGGCACTTCAAATAGATGTGATGGAACAGCATATGCAGATGATATTACAATAGAAAAAAATGGAAAAATCGAAATATTCACATTCGAATAAGCATTTTCTTATTGGTTTAAAACATTTCCCACATAAACAATTATTGTGGTTAGATGTATAAGCAAGAATTAGGCGGACCTAATGCTGTGAAAATGATAGCCAAACTATGTAGAAACTTCAAACAAGCAGCTGAAATTGCATTTAGAAAAGGTAATAGATATGTATATGTGCCAGCAGCAATTGAAGATTCTGAAAACATTCTAAAATTACTCAAAACCCCAACAGGTATATTTATGAGTGGTAGAGGAACTATTATGGATAGTTCTAGTATGGGTGAAACAGTTTATTCTTCACTTCCAGAAGCTAGAAACAGTTTAGATAGCAATGGTTTACCAAATTCAGGATTCTTAGAAATAGATATCATGAGTAAAACAATAACTGATTTTATTGATATAGATGGAATAAGTATTATTCCAGTAGAAAGTCCAATATTCACACCACAAGAACCAAAAGTAGTATTTGAAGATCAAACAAACTCAGCTGAGAGATTAATACAAAAAATCAATGCAGTAGAAGGAATAATCAGTAATTATGAACAAGAAAACCTACAAAAAAAAGATGATACTTCTGAATTTTTCTATAGAAAGGTTTTAGAAAAAATAGACAAAATTGAAGACAAAATCAATACAATCAACAACTTGAAAGAAAAGATAGAACAATTAGAAAAACAGACAAAAAAACCAAAACGAAAACCTGCTAGAAAAAAGCCAGTTAAGAAAAAGAGAAAACCAGTAAAACGAAAAGTTAAGAGAAAAACAACTCGTTCAGTTAAAAAAATCATAAAAAAGAAGCCAGTTAAGAAAAAGAAACCAAAAAAACGTACTACAAAAAAGAAACTACCAACTGACATAAATCAACAAGAAGTTACAAACTTAATTCTTATCAAAGAACTGCAAAATCTACAAAAACAGCATAAAGAAGTAACAGGAACAATGTTCAAGAATAAACTAGTTCCTAAAACAATGAGTGCTCAAACATTCTATAAAGTAGTTAAACAGCTATTCCTATCTAGAAGAATCAGTAGACGAAAAAAAGGTAAAGATTTTATCTACAAAGTTCTCAGATTCTAAATATTTAAAACTCTATCTTCAAAGAATATGCCATGACAGATGAAAAGAAGTTCAGAGATATGTCTTCTGATGAACGATTAGAAGTTCTCAAAAAAGAACGCAATCTAACAGACGAAGAAATGAAAGTATTTAGCAAAACAGGTTCTCTAGAACTAGAAAAAGCAAATGGTATGATTGAAAACGTCATTGGAACTTCAGAATTACCTTTAGGTATAGCAACTTACTTTGTAATAGATGGTGAAGAACATTATATTCCAATGACTTTAGAAGAACCATCAGTAATTGCAGCTGCAAGTTATGCAGCTAAACTAGCATTACCAGATGGATTCAAAACTAAGGTAGATGAACCAGAAATGATTGGTCAAATTCAATTAGTAGACATCAAAGACATGGAAAAAACCAAACATATCATAGAAGAAAATAAAGAAAAAATTAAAGAAATATGTAATGAGAAAGACAAAATTCTTGTAAAATTCGGTGGAGGATGCCGTGACGTTTATTTGAATGAATTAGATACAGAAGTAGGAAAAATGATTATAGTTAACTTAGTTGTCGACGTAAGAGATGCAATGGGTGCAAATGCAATAAATACCATGTCTGAAGCTACTGCACAATTCTTAGAAAAAGAAACAGGAGCAAAAGCATGTCTAAGAATTATAACTAACTTAGCAACTCGTAGAATTGCTAGAGCAGAAGCAATATGGAAAAAAGATGTTATAGGTGAAGCAGCAGTTGATGGCGTAATAAACGCATACCAATTTGCTAAAAATGATATTCAAAGATGCTCAACTCATAATAAAGGAATAATGAATGGTATTGATTCCGTTGTCATCGCTACAGGCAATGACTGGAGAGCAATAGAAGCAGGCGCTCATTCTTACGCAGCTTATGATAAAAAAGCAACAGGTGGGTATGGTAAATACAAACCATTAACAACATATACAAAAACACCAGAAGGTGATCTAAAAGGAGAAATTGAACTACCAATGGCTTTAGGAACAATAGGTGGAGCAATTAAAACAAACAAAACCGCTCAAGCATCTTTGAAAATACTAAATAATCCTAATGCACAAAAACTTGCAGGCATCATAGTTAGTGTAGGATTAGCACAAAATTTCGCAGCTCTTAGAGCAATGGCAACAGAAGGTATCCAAAGAGGACATATGCGTCTACATGCAAAAAATATAGCA
>EAAG01000030.1:0-6814 GCA_026058435.1 Candidatus Aenigmatarchaeota archaeon
ATATGATGGGTGGATTAGGTACTGGTTTAAAACCAAGAAATAAGTTTGTAGTTATTAAAACAGAACCTGCAGGTTATGTAAGAATAACAGAACATACAAAAATTATTCTATCAAAACAACCTGTAAAAGATACTGATTTAGAAACACAAATCCCAGAAGTATTATATGAAGATTTGGGTGGATTACATAATGAAATCAAAGTAGTTAGAGAAATGATTGAATTACCAATAAGACATCCTGAATTATTCCAAAAATTAAACATAGAACCTCCAAAAGGTATTCTATTAAGAGGACCTCCAGGAACAGGTAAAACATTACTAGCAAAAGCTGTAGCAAATGAATCTGGAGCTAATTTTATAGTAATTAATGGTCCAGAAATTGTTTCAAAGTTCTACGGAGAATCTGAAGCAAACTTAAGAAAAATATTTGAAGGTGCTGAAAAAAACTCACCATCTATTATTTTCATAGACGAAATAGATGCTATTGCTCCTAAAAGAGAAGAAACTCATGGAGAAGTAGAACGTAGAGTTGTATCACAATTATTAACATTAATGGATGGACTATCAGCTAGAGGAAAAGTAATAGTTATTGCTGCAACTAATAGACCTAACTCATTAGATCCAGCATTAAGACGTCCAGGTCGTTTCGATCGTGAAATTGAAATCGGTGTACCAGATAAAAAAGGTAGAAAAGAAATATTACAAATTCATACAAGAGGAATGCCTCTTGAAAAAGATGTCAACTTACCAAAGATGGCTGACATTACTCATGGTTATGTAGGAGCAGATTTAGCAGCTTTAACAAAAGAAGCTGCAATGCACTCATTAAGAAGAATACTTCCAGATATCAGTGCTCTAAAAGATAAAGACAAAATACCAGAAGAAATAATTAAAAATTTAGTAATAAAACCTGAAGACTTTGATCATGCAATGAAAATGGTTGAACCTTCTGCAATGAGAGAAGTATTAGTAGAAGCTCCTAAAGTTAAATGGGAAGATGTTGGTGGATTAAGAAAAGTAAAGAAATTATTAAGAGAAACAATTGAATGGCCATTACAAAATCCAGAATCATTTACACGTTTAGGAATCAAACCTCCAAAAGGTATTTTACTATACGGACCACCAGGATGTGGTAAGACTCAAATAGCTAAAGCCGTAGCAAATGAATCAGAAGCAAATTTCATATTAATTAACGCAGGACAGTTACTAAGCAAATGGGTTGGAGAATCTGAAAAACATGTAAGAGAAACATTCAAACGTGCAAAACAAGTAGCACCTTGTATTGTTTTCTTTGATGAAATAGATGCTATTGCATCAAGTAGAGGACGTAATAATTCAGATAGTGGTGTAAGTGAAAAAGTAGTTTCTCAAATACTTACAGAAATGTCTGGATTAGAAGACTTGAAAGATGTTGTAGTTATTGCTGCAACTAATAGACCAGATTTAATAGACGCAGGATTACTAAGACCAGGAAGATTAGATAGACAAATTTTAGTTACAACTCCAGATGAAAAATCAAGATTAGAAATATTCAAAATTCATACAAAAAATATGCCATTAACATCTGATGTTAAATTAGAAGACTTTGCTGAAAAAACAAAAGGTTATTCAGGCGCAGATATAGAAGCAGTTGCAAGAGAAGCTGCACTAAATGCAATGAGAAAAGATATCAAAGCAGATAAAGTTACACATGAAGATTTCGACAAGGCTCTATCTGAAATAAAACCATCTGTATCAAAAGAAATGAATGACTTCTACAAAAAAGTCATGAATAATCAAAAAGAAACTAAACTAGAAGAAAGTATGGTTTATACTGGATAATTATTTATGATAATTATCATAAACATCTACAAACTTTAAGAAATTCTTAATTATCTGAGGACCGTCTTTACTTTGTTCAGGTAAAAAACTAACACCAATTAATGGCATTTCTATATCCTGAATAATATCTGCTTCAGGATTAGCAGCAATATTCAAAATTTCTTCAGGAATATTTTCTAATTTAAATTTAGTATCATGCTTTACACTTATTTTTTTCATATCAGTTGTTATTGGAGAACCGTGTTTTATAGAAATAACTGAATCTTTCTTAATTGGTTTAGCCTCAACAACCTCAGCACCCATCAAAGCACCTAAACATAAGTAACCAAATCCTATAGCTAATACAGGTTTTTTAGCATTGCTAAGCAACTCAACATCAGCTGATTGTTTTTTAGCATCAGCATCTCCGTCTGTAAGAATGTAAGCATCAAATTCGCCTTTCAAAACTTTCTTCACATCCTTGAATGGAAATATTTCTGCGTCTCCAACAAGTGAAGCTAGTTCTTCAGCTCCGTTCCCATTATCAATAATTGCTACAGTCACTTTTTCTCACCTTTTTTCAAATTTAACTGTGTTGTTACAAAGGGTTTATCTTTTACAATCACAGTATGTTCGAACTGTGATATAATTCCACCCTGTCCTTCCTTTAACACAGGATATCCGTATATAATATTTCTACTTTCCAACTCTTTTAAACCTAATCGTGCCTGAACTCGCGTTTTCAAAGGCAACCATCTCTCTGCAAAAGGTAAACCATTGCGAGGATCTGCAAAATTTATGATTTGTCTTGCAGAAGGTGAACGAACAGAACCACGTTGAATCATCATATAAATTAAAATAGTATCAGATTCTTTTACACGTCCACTTCCATCAGTTGCAAAAGGCTCAATAGCAATTACATCACCATCTTTCAATACTGCACCAACATTACCTTCAACAGTATTTGGAATATGTGGATCACCATGTAAATTATATTCTTCTAAACCATGTCCAGTAAGATTAACTATAGGTTTATACCCAGCTTTTGTTATTTCAGTTTCAATAGCTTTAGCCAAATCAAGAGTATTAGCACCAGGCTTACATAATTCAATAGCTTTTTCCAAAGCTTTTTTATTTGCTGCACACATTTTATCATATTTCTTATTCAAGCAAACAGTAGTAGCAGTATCCCCAATAAAACCATCAATATGAACACCAACATCTAGTTTCACAACATCTCCATCAGCAATTTTAGTATCATCATCTTTGTAAGGCGTAAAATGAGCAGCTACATCATTTATAGAAACATTCATTGGAAATGCAACATCAGCTTTCTGTTTTTTAATAAATCCCTCAGTTTTTTCAACAATATCCAATACGCGTACTCCGGGTTTAACTAATTTTACACCAAATTCAAGAGCTTTAGCTGCTATAAAACCAGCTCGTATATACTTTGCTTCAGTTTCTTTATCCATGATTTTACTTTAAGAAAAAAGTATAAATACTGTTAATATTCATTTCTTTTATATAATCAAAATCATAAAAACCATTATGAAAAATAAAAGACGCAGAAGTATTGTAAAGGCAATAACATTTAGACTTCTTGCAACTGCCACAACCATGATCCTTGTATACCTAATAACAGGGGATTTAGCATTAGCAAACGCTATTGGAGTATTAGATCTAACTACAAAAATAGTTCTTTACTATGCTCATGATAGAATATGGGAAAGAATCAAATGGGGTAAACAAATCCTATTGCCAGAGACAGTATAACTTAATCCCAGAATCGCTTAGTTTTCAAGTACTGTTTCTCAGCCTCATATATTAGTTTCAATAACTTATCCTCAGTATCAGGTAGTTTAGCAAGTATACGGGCAGCAGTTTCAACTCCAATACCTTTACCAGCTTGAGCAATTGCATATTTTTGTCCATATGTAAGCATAAGAGACGCAGAACGTTTAATATCCTTAACTTCTTTTTGTTGTGTGCCAGTAAGTTCTTTACCTTTCTTCTTTAATTGCAAAACTACTTTAGGATCTTGTCTATACCTATTCCAAATTCCAATTAAAGCAGAATTACATTTAGGACAGTTTATTTTATCTGTAATATCACGAGCTTCTTTTGTTAAACTATAATCAGCACAGTTTGTACAAACCAAACGTAATCGTGTACGCATTAATCGATTCTTAAATGCTCTAAATATTTCCTCTTTAGGAATATTAGGTTTCATCACATCACTGAATTTCTGAGACAAACCTAATTGTCCAATATGACTTATTCCTTTTTGATAAGTTAGCTTTATTTTACCTGTCTTAATATCTTCCAATACTCTTTTAGCACGGGGTAAATCCATTTTATCAATCATAACTTCTCGCAAAGTTGCATCATATGCAACAGTTTCTTCATATTGTTCAATTAACCTTGAAAGATTGATATCTTCTAAACGAGCATTACGAGTTAATATTCCAAATCTTTTAGCAACATGAATAAATCTATACTTGAACAAAGAAGAACGTTCTAAATTAATTCTCAAAGTTTCATCAACCTTATTTGCATTTTTCATAATCTCTAACAATGTCTCAGGTTTCAGCATAGTCTGAAATATTATTCTATAAGGATCAATCTTAACATTTACAGCAACTCCGGTCTGCATTGAGATTTCAGACGCAACATATCTAGATATAGTATCATTAACCATTGTACCAAACGGTGAATGAACAATGATAAAATCCTTATAACTTTCTACCAATAATTCACTTGCAGTTGGAAGTATATGTTTCTTAATATGTTGCTTAACTGTCATTGTCATTTCAGTTGCGCCAACAACATCAACTGGATATTTTTTTGTCAAAAACACAACAATATCTGAAACCTTTTTCTTTTTCTTCAACATTTTTGCAATCTCTTCACGAATTTCAGAAACTGTATTAACAATATCATAAGGTACTGGTATCATTTCTCCTTCCCAAGAAGGTATAGCAGATTCAACATCATCTACAGGCTCTACTAAAATCCTATTTTCTTCAACTTCTAAAATACGCCAAGCTCTTCCAGAACAAATAAATGTATTACCTTGCTGTCCATGTTCAGCAATAAATGAATCATCTAAATAACCAACTGGTTCTCCTTCTACAATAGAAATTATACGTTTACGTCTAGTATCAGGAATTGTGGATAAATTTTCAAAATAGTATACCAAACCTTTCCTAGATCTATTAATAGTATAATCAGTTATTTCTTTTTTCTTATCATATACTGGATTCAAATAAATCAAACGAAGATTAGCTAAAAACAATAAAACTTCATCAAACTTTGGCTTAGTTAATTTACGATAAGGATATGCTTTTGATAAAGTATCAAATATCTTTTGAGCAGATATTCCATACTCTTCCATACACATTCCTAATATTTCATGTGAAAATACATCTATAGACATGTCATGAATTCGAACTTCTTCCAAATTCTTTAGCAAAGCATGATAAGCAATAGATGTAGATTCAAAAATATCTTCTCCACCTGATAACAATATTCCTCTACTAACTTCACCAACTTTATGTCCTGCTCTACCAACTCTTTGTATCAAAGAAGATACTTGTCTAGGAGATAAATATTGTATAACTAAATCAATAGAACCAATATCAATACCTAATTCCAAAGAAGAAGTAGCAATCAAAGCTTTCAATTGCTGTTCTTTGAACATTCTTTCACCCTTAATTCTAATCTCTTTAGATAAAGAACCGTGATGAACTTCCTGTTTCAATTCTTTATCTATTGTTTTCAATCTAGAAGATAAAACTTCTGCAGTCTGCCTAGTATTTGTAAAAACAATTACAGATTTGTGATCATTAATTAATTCTAGCATTCTTCTAATTCTTGATGTAGTTTCTACACCAACAAATAATGAATCAGCAATTTCTTGGTCAAGTTTAGTTTGTTTTGGCTCTTCAACACGTATATCATATTTCTTATACGCATCTGCTTTAATTATCTTCACGTCTTTTCCCAAGAAATCAGCAACTTTTCTAGGCTCACCAACAGTAGCACTCAAACCTACTCTATGAACTTTTTTCTTTGTAGCTAAATCTAATCTTTCTAAAACTAAAGATAATTGAGCACCTCGTTTATTTCCAACTAGCTCATGTATTTCATCAATAATAATATATTTCACTTTCTTAAGATGTTCTCTCATTTTTTTACCAACCAATAACACACCCAATGATTCAGGTGTAGTTATTAACACATGTGGAGGAGAATCTCTTTGCATAGCTCTTTCACTTTGTGAAGTATCACCATGTCTTACAGCAATATCCAAATCCAAACCATCAGCCCACCAAAAGAGTCTATCAAGCATATCTCTATTCAAAGATTTTGTAGGAGTAATATACAAACATGTAATTGCCTTATGTTTATCTATTGAAGAAGCAATTTTATCAAGTATTGGCAACATTGCTGCCTCAGTTTTACCAATACCAGTTGGAGCAATAACTAAAACATTCTTACCTTTAACTAATTCAGGAACAGCTAATTTCTGAGCTAGCGTAGGCTCAATAAAACCTTTTTTTTCAATCAACTCACGCAATTTTGGTGAGAATTTTTCAAATACCATTTCAATCCCTCTTTATCTCAAGATCTTTCAAAATACCTAAATCAGTTCCATCTAGCAAAACCGCCTTAATTTTCTCAGGATCAATTGTCTTTGCAATTGGACCTAAGAACGAAAATCCATCATTTACTGCTTTTCCACCTGACAAAACATTAAACCCAGGCATAACTATCAATGAGTTACTAATCAACCAACATCTCTGATAATATACTCCACCCATTCTATCCTTGAATTTAATAACAGGATGATTATGTCCAATAACAACTGTATCATATTCTACATCCTTAGGAAGGTTTCTATGCCCATGCACAAACAAAACCTTACCTAATAACAAATATGGTTCTACATGCAACCAAGGAACTATTTCTTCAATCAAAGTATCATGATTTCCTTTAACAAGTATCAATTC
>EAAG01000031.1:0-6320 GCA_026058435.1 Candidatus Aenigmatarchaeota archaeon
TATTAATTATTTAGACCATGCTAATGTAAATGGGTGGGTTGGAATTTCAACTTCTGATCTTCAAAATATATGGATTAAACCAAATATCATGGTAAGTGATGGGTGTCTTTCTTGTGCTTTTGATAAAATTACTTGGAGTGCCAAAAAAATTCTTTGGTGCACAAATATCCTGAGACGCGGTGCATTAGCACATATTGGTGCGGTAGACGTAGCGTCTCCAAATATGGTTAGTAAAATATTTTTACAAAATTTAGTTGGGAATAAAGATGTTGGGTCAGCATTCAAATCATTCATCAATCTTCATGTTCAATATGATGTTAGTGTTGGGTTTGACTTTGATTCTAGAACTATGTTTATGCTTCTTGGAGACCCAACATTTAATCCACATATTCCAAATTTTGATTTTTCTCAAAATAAACATATAGATGTTAATTCAAACTATGCAGAAAATAATTATTCTATTATTTTGAGTTATCCCGAAAGAGTGCCTAGTATTTTCTACTATCAAAATGGGTATAACATGTCAATCTTTGATCCGTTATTCGGACAGAATTTAATATCATCTTACACTAGACGATCTATAAGTAGTAACAACATAGAATGGAATAAAATAAGTAGTAAAATTATTATTCCAATTGATTTTGATATAACAAGAATTAACATAAAAAATAGTACTGTTGTATTAACACAAGAGGATTTAGTATTAATTCCAACAGATATGTTAGATTATGATCCTTGTTCCCCATCGGCAGCAACATATTTAAATTTCAATAATTGTATTGGTCTGAAGGCTAATTTTGGTGGTAGCTGGTATAATTATTTAAAACTTGATTTTTTCAGTGATTCAGAAAGAAATGATTATTTACATATAGAAGAATTTCGTGATTTGGAAGACTCTTATTTTAATAATATACCTGCTTATGAATATAACATAACTATATCATTAATAGAGGAAGATTTAACATGAAAAAAATAATAATTGCAGTTGTATTCATAATTTTCCTAGTCCCAGCACTAGCTTCAGCTCTGACAATAGATATACAAATGCCTCAAACATTTTCAACAGGAGAGCAGGTTTATTTTGATTATACAATAACTTCAGATACAAATCAAGATGTAACATTTACTCCTCATATTTTATGTCCAACTGCTCCTATTGCATTTTTACAAGACATTGCGCGAAGTTTGCAGGCAGGTGTACCTTATTCAGATACGTATAATGATATCATAGTTACAGAACGAATAGAACCACAAACATGTACAGCTTCTGTGCAAATTACATCTCCTATGCAGCAAAGAGAAGAAAAAACATTTCAAATAGATACATTACCTAGTTTTGATTTTACAATTGATTTGGAAAAAACCGTTTTTATTAAAAACGAGGATGTTAATTTAGATTATACTTCTGATGTTACAACTCCTTCAATAATAGCAAGTTTAACTTCCCCTTCGGGTATTGTGAAAGATATCCAAATACCATCTGTTTTACAACTAGATGAAGTTGGAACTTACATAATTAATGTTCAAGTAAGTAAATCTGGTTATAAAACTATGCAAGTTTCAAGACAAATAGGAGTAATTGAAACAAGTACTGATATACAACAGGTGTCTCCTCAATCTGTTTCTACAGATGGCGTGCCTTTAGAAATACCTGATTATTTATTGTATGCACTGATTATAGTTGTAGTGATTGTTCTTGTTTTAGTTTATATGAAAATGAGAACACATAGTGATATAACAAATAATTTTCAATCAAAACCGTGAAAAATCAAGAATATTACAATCTTAACTTATCTAATTTTAAGTAACTTTATAAGATTTAACATTTAATTAATGTAAAAATAAGAAATCAGGTTTTTAGCTTGTATTTAGATATAATATTATACGAGCTTTTAAACCTTATAAAGCAAGAAATGAAAGTGATTACATGGTTCAAAAATCGCATGGTAAAATGCATAGAACAAGGAAGAAAATAACTAAAATAAAGAGGAAAAGTATCACAAGTTATGTTAGTTCCTTTAAAATAGGGGATAAGGTAGTTATTGAAATTAATGCTACTTCAAAATTTCCTCATCCAGTGTTTAATGGTCAAGTAGGTGTTATAGTAAGTAAAAAAGGACGTGCTTATGAAATAACAGTTAAAAACATGAAAAATGAAAAAACTATAGCAATTAAGCCTGAGCACATCAGGAAACTTTAAGGTGATATATATGGATGTAGTTAATGAAGAATTTACAAATTTGCATGAAGCTAAGAACCAGATGGATAAACGAGGTAAAGAAAAAGACCTGGTTTATGAACAAAAAATAGCTTTAGAATACTTAGAGAAAGTTAGTAAATTAAGTAAAACTAATTTGAAAGCTGTGATTGAGGATCTTAGTAAGATTACTATATTAAAACCACGATATATTTCACTTATAGTTAATATGATGCCTGACACTGAAAATGAAGTAAATGCATTGTTTAGCAAAGAAATGACAAAGCTGACGTCTGCTGAAATAAAGCAGATAATTGATATTATCAAAAAATATAAAAAATAATTGTCCCAAAAATTGATTTTAATCCTTTAAAAACTATATGAATTAAACTAATAATTGATGATAATGGGTATAAGTACGGTGATGATTTATGAAAGAAGAAAAAGCAGTAATATTGGATTTCCTTGCAGAAGGGTATCCAGACAGGAGACACCCGGAACCTGTAGCCCAGAGCATAGGTACTTCTAATTTTACATTACTAGAACTTGTTCCTCGTGAAGATATTGAATTAACTGTTGAAGAAGAGGTATATATTGGAGAAGGTAAAAGAGACAAAATTCGATATATCAAAGGTTCTATGAAAGTTGCAGATTTAACAAATGTTGCACGTTCTAATTTAGGAAGAACTGTGACAGATATTGTAAAGAAAAATGAAGAAAAGTTTATTGAATTCTTTAATATAACTGGAATGCTTACTCCAAGAATGCATAAATTACAGTTAATTCCAGGTATTGGTAAGAAACACGTAGTTGATATAATCACTGCTAGAAAAACTAAGAAGTTTGAATCATTTGAAGATATGATCAAAAGAGTGAAATTATTCCCTGATCCAGTTAAATCATTAGTAAAAAGAATAATGAATGAACTAGAAGGTGATGAAAAATATCATTTATTTACTCCTCAAGCACCTTATCCTCATGATTGATTCTAAAGTTATTTATAAATTTGGACATGTTGAATATAACACATTAGGGGTCATGGTGTAATGGTAGCATCGCTGCCTCCAAAGCAGCTGATCAGGGTTCGAATCCTTGTGACCCCATATTTTCTACTAGTAATTACCTAAAAATAGTGACAAACCGAAAACTATAAATAGGGCCCAAATGTATAGTATTTAGTGATAATTATGGCAAAACGATTTGAAGGCTCAGATACTGTTGATCGAAGAACTGCTGTCCGTAGAACAAGAAGCCAATTGTTTGGAGATGGTTCAGGAACAGTTTATTTGAGTGTTGAATGTGGTAGTCAACCTGGAAACTATCAGGGAAAGGTTCCTGATGGATTTACCATGACAGGACGTAAACCATTACCTAAAGAAAGTGGTGCAACAGCTCAAAATTAGTGGTTTTTCCTTATTTTCGAGTATTTATTGTTTTTCTATTTAGACGTCAAAATCGCCCATTTAAATATTGGCTGGGGTTATCTTTGTTTATTGAACTAGGGTGAATTTATGAGACTAGCTATTATCGGTGACCCAGATAGATTTGAAAAAGATAAATGTATTCTGGAAAAAGCCAAGGAAATTTATAAAACTGCGTTCTATGTTCCTATTACTGAAATAATGATAGAAACGGGGGAAGGTTCTAAGCTTTTGCATAGGGGTAAGGATATATCAGAGTTTGATAGTGTTTTACCTATACCAACTGGTGAGAAAAAGGATCTTTTTGCAGCTGTAATAGAAGTTCTTGCTAATAAAAAAATATATTTGCCATATACGTTTGAAACTTTGTCTATAATGAAATGGCGTGCATTATCTCTTTCTATACTTCGACTTGGCGGGTTTGATGTGCCTGATATGTATTTCATGCTTTCTTCAAATATGGTTGATGCGTTGAAAGATAAGATTGATTATCCCGCAGATGTGTTTATGGGTGGAGATAGTATCACTGTTGACAATGAAAAAGAGCTAAAAATGATACTAAAAGTGAAAAAAGGCCCTGGAGTTTACATACTTGAACAAATTGAAGGTAAAAGAATAGAATGTCTTGTTGCAGGAGATGAATTTGTTGCATCTGTTGAAAAAACTGGTAAAAAAATGACAAAAGTTGTTGCTGGTAAAGAAAAGCAAAAAATTGCAATAGAAGTTATTAAGGAACTTGGTTCTGTTTATGGTTCAGTTACATTCAAAGGAGATAAAATTATTGGAGTTTCATTGTCCCCTGACTTTGGAGCAATAGGAAAAGCTGCTGCAAAAGACATTTCTGGTGATTTGTTAGAACATTTAGCTAAAAATATTCATCCAAAACAAGAAAGTGTATTTACAAGAGTGTTGAAAGCTATGAAGAAAAAGGAGATGAAGTAATGGTATCTAAATTTTGTATATTAGGTCCACGGCATCGATATGATCAAGTCTTATGGTTATTAGATGAAGCTAAGAAACTGTTTGATAGGGCAGTTTATGTTCCAATAGCAAATACTTACATTGCTAATACTAAAAATGGGGTTGATGTAATGTATAAGAAAGGTGCTTTGTCTAGTTTTGATGTTATATTACCACGTTTACCACGAACTTATAGAAATTATGGATATATTGCTACTAAATTACTATCAGGAAAGGTTGTTTTGCCGTTTAAACCTGAAAGTGTTTACATTACTCACAATAAGTTCTTGACTTTGGTTGCTCTAGACCGTGCAAACGTACCTATTCCTAAAACTTACTTAGCTTCTACACGAAAAGCTATTGAAAGAATGTTAGGTAAAGCAGATTATCCTGTTGTTATCAAATTATTATATGGTTCTTTAGGAACTGGAGTTATGTTTGCAGAGACTAAAAAAAGTGCTATTCCTTTAGTTGATGTTTTAGAATCTATGAAAGAGCCTGTATTTGTTGAAGAGTTCTTAGAAAACCCTGGTGAAGATATTCGTGCATTGGTAATAGGTGATGAAGTTGTTGCTTCAATGAAACGAACATCTAAAGGTGGGGATATGCGAGCAAATATTGGAGCAGGTGGAATTGGAAAGAAAATAAAATTATCTTCTGAAATGCAGAACTTGGCAGTATCAACTGCAAAGGCTTTGAAACTTGGCATTGCAGGTATTGATATTATAGAAACTGCAAATGGGCCCTTTATTATAGAGGCTAATGTTAATGTTCATTTTGAGGGTATAACTAAAACAACTGGAGTTAATGTAGCTAAAAGAATGGTAGAATATATGAGAGAGAAGTATGATGCTCGGGAGAAAAAAGATAGTGGATTAGGATTCTGGGATATTGTAGAGGGTTATTAAATGAGAATTGATAAACGAGTTAGGAAAAAGTTGAAAAGAGAAATTAATAAAGAAGAAGTTGTGTTATTTGATATTAAACAAAAGCATGTTCAAGCTGTTAAAAAAATACTTGTGTTCCATACTCCTAAAGCATTGAATAAGTTTCTTAGTTTTTTGAAATTTCCATTTTTTAGAATAGATTATGGTGCAATTGAAACTGGACATATGTACAAATATAGAAAAACTAGAGTGTTGATAACTGCGGAGCATGCTGAAACAACTAGAATACCTGTGATTGGGTTGAAAACTAAGTCTGGTCAAGAAACATTTATTCCTGTTGGTGACAAAAATACAGATAAGTTAGCTAAGTTAGCTGCTAAAGCTGTTAATGGTGCTTACATTTTATCTCATTTACCTAGAACTACTGTGGATATGAGTAAATCACCAAAAGAATTGAGAGAAGATATTTCGGTTCCTGTTAAGATTGCTGGAACTAAAAGAATGATGACACGTTTGATTATTCATACAAATCCTAAGAAAGAACGTATTTTGAAAAAATATCAAAATCGTGTTAAGATACTAAGACCTGAAATTATTATATGTTATCATGGAATGCATAAGCGTCATAAGTCTGATATTACATTAGGTTTTGGTCCTCATAAAATTTATATTGGTGGAAGAAAATACGCTACCATGTTTACAAAGTATTATAAAAAAGAATTGAAGAAAACTTTAGAATCAATGAAACTTAGGAACAATTTGAAAATAAGACGTTCTAAATATATCTTTCTTGGAAGAACTAACTTTACTTTAAAGAAAAATGTTCGTTTACATAATAAGAGATTTAAGAAAAAA
>EAAG01000032.1:0-5824 GCA_026058435.1 Candidatus Aenigmatarchaeota archaeon
AGAAAAACTGTTATAGATGGTTCAAATACTGGTGGGTTTCAGAGAACAATGGTAGTTGGAATGAATGGATATATTGATACTTCTTTTGGAAAAGTTAAAATTGATAATGTTGCTTTAGAAGAAGAGGCAGCAAGAATTGAAGATCATATAGGGCATGAAGTATTTTACAAATTAAATGGATTGGCAATTCCTTTAGTTGAAGTTGGAACAGAACCTAAAGCTAAGACTCCTGATGAAGCATTAGAATTAGCATACAAAATAGGAACTGCACTAAGAACAGCAAAAATAAAGCGAGGTATTGGAACAATAAGACAAGATGTCAATATTTCTATACGTGCTGGCGCAAGAGTAGAAATCAAAGGATTCCAAGAAATTAAAAAAGTAACTGATTTAATAGATAATGAAATTCATAGACAACTTTCTTTATTGAAAATTAAACAAACACTTGAAAAAAGACGCTTCAAACCTAACATGATTCCACCTGCAAAAGAAGTTACAGATGCATTTTCAATGACCACTTGCAATTTCATAAAACAAATTGTTAAAGAAAAAGGATATGTTTTTGCAATCCATTTACCAAAATTTAATGAACTTCTAAAAGAAAAATGTGGGGGACATACATTTGGAAAAGAGCTATCGTTCTATGCCCAGCCTTTACAAGGAATAATTCATACTGATGAAAATTTAGATAAATATGGAATAAGGAACGAAATTGAAGAAACAAAAGGAATGTTTAATTTTTCTGATAAAAAAGATTTACTTGCAATTGTAGTTGGAAAGAATCGCACAGAAGTAAAAAAAGCTGCAGTAAGTGTAATTAACAGAGCAAAATTATGCTATAATGGAGTTCCTGAAGAAACAAGAGTTGCTTTACCAGATACCACAAGTAAGTTTACCAGACCATTACCAGGTTCAGGAAGAATGTATCCTGAAACAGATATACCTCCTGTGATTCTTGATGAAGAATATATTGAAACTATGGAAACACCAGAAACATTGGAAGAAAGAAAGCTATTCTTAGAAAAAGTTCTTCCAGAAGAATTAGCTAATCAAATACTAATATCAGAACATTATGATACTTTCAAGTCAATGACTGGACAAGATCCAGTTTTGATAGCAACAACTTTAATATCAACTATGAAAAATCTACAAAGAAAGAACATAGATCCAAAAAGATTAACAAGAAAGCAATTACAAAAAGTATTTGATTTAGTTGAAAGAAATAAAATACCAAAAGATTCTGTGCCTAAAGTTGTAGAAGAAGTTGCAAAAGGAAGCCGTTTAGATGATGTTGTTGGAAGGTTTGCAAATCTAACAGATAAAGAAGTTGATAAATTAGTAGATAAAATTGTTGATTCTTCCCCTGTTAAGAAACTTTCAGTTCTTATGGGTCAAATAATGAAACAAGCTGAAGGACGGATTTCAGGTGAAACCGCAGCAAAAGCAATTGAAAAAAAGCTACATATTAAAGAAAAAAAGAAACCTAAAAAGAAAAAATAAATCTTTATTAAGCATTATTTAGAAATCCTAATCATGGCAGTAGACCCAGTCGCTATATTATCAATGTTAAACATACCTATGAGTATAGGTGGAGTAATAGCATTACTTATACAAGTTGTTATAATTTCTGTGGTTATCATGCTTCTTGATTATGTTATATCACACGAAATAGAAGTAAAATATTCATTTATTATCGGACTTGGTGCATACTTTATAACACCTTTAATTGCTCTTGGGTTAGGGTTTGCAAATTTCTTTGACCCTCTTGTTATTGGATATGCTTTACCTTTAGCAGTATGGCTTATACTAAGCGAAACATTCTTAGATGCTGATGCAAAAAGTAAAGCTATTGTTGCAGTAGCAGCATTTGCTGTTTATACTATTATCAATATTCTTGGAATACCAATGATGATAGCATCTGCAATTCCATTCTAAGAAATAAGAATTAATTCCACGGAATAACTTTCTCTCTCTCAGCACCATTAGTTACCATTGATACAGGAGTACCAAGCGTATTCTCAATAATTTGAACAAGATTTTCAGCTTCAGATGGTAAATCTTGGCGTGTTTTAGCACCAGTTATATCTTGTGACCAACCATCAATAAAATCATAATGAGGTGTCATATTATTTAAATCCTGAAGTCTAGATGGGAAATCATCAACTCTACCCATGGTTTCATGTTCGTAATGTGTACAAAATGCAAGTGTTTCAATGCCACTAAGAACATCCATTTTAGTGACAACAAGTTCAGTAGGATTATTCATAGTCATTACATGATTTAGAGCAACAAAGTCCAACCATCCACAATCACGTGGACGACCTGTAGTTGCACCAAATTCAGCACCTTCTTTTTGTATATACTCACCAATTTCATCAGTTAATTTAGTTGGAAATGGTCCATTACCTACTCTAGTAGTATAAGCTTTCATAACAGCTACTCGTCTTGTTGGTTCAACTGCAACACCAGTTCCTGCCTGTATACCACTCACTCCAGGATGTGATGATGTTACATAAGGATATGTTCCGTCATCTAAATCAAGCATACCACCTTGAGCTCCTTCAAAAATAATATCTTTACCACCAACTAACGCATCATATATTAATTTTTGGGTATCAACAACACGTCCTCTTAATTTTTCACCAAGTGAAAAGAATTCTTCAGCTATCTCATCTCTTGAAAGTTTAATACCATAAGTTTTTTCAAGAATATCAAATAAAGGATCTGCTTCAAGAACGCTTCTGAATTGGTCTTTATCAATTCTACGATTAGCATCAACAAGATCACACATACGTGGATTATATCTCAATGCTTTCATTGCATAAGTAGGGCCAATAGCTCTTTGTGTAGTTCCAACAGCAGCCGCACCGCGTGCTTTTTCTAATTCCAATTCGAATGCTCTATTTTGAGGTGTTACTAAATGAGCTCTCTCACTTATGTATAATTGATCTTCAAATCCTACTGATTCTTTATTTAGTTCTTCAAGATCTATAACAACACCGTTTGCAACAACTCTTTTTTTACCACCAGAAGGAACCTGATGAAATACTCTTTTTTCATCACCAATGACTACAGTATGGCCAGCATTTGCTCCGCCACCATATCTAATACCCAATTCATATGATTCACCAGCTTGAGAAATAAGATAATCAACTATCTTGGCTTTTGCTTCGTCGCCCCACTGAATTCCAAATACGCTATCCAATTTTTGTGGCATTTAATCACTCACGTTTATATCATGTGGTACTGCAACACCCTTAGCACTTTGTGTTAACCGTACAATACGAGCATTATCTCTATAACTTTTAAGACTATCACATCCTGCATGATAAAGCGCCTCTTTGAGGGTCCTTTTAAGTCTTTCAACACCTGGTTTGAACCTTCCTACATAAGGAATAGTTCCAGTCACTCCTTGAAACGTAGCAGTTGAATCAGCATCTGTAGTATATCTATTCATATTTCCAGTTGTTTCATATGATTGTCGAGATGCCTCACCAAAAATTTCAACTTCAATCTTACCACCATCAACGTGAATTTTTCTTCCTGCAGATTCTTCAAAACCACCAAATAATTTTCCTCCCATTAACCCATCAGCATGTGTTAATGCAACTGAGATATTTCCAGTGTCTCTTATACCACCATCAATTATGATAGGAATATATCGTCCGTTTGTTGCGTATTCGTCTCTTTTTTTTGCAATATCAATAAGCGCATGCATAGGTGGTGATCCAATTCCAAGCACTTGATTTGTTGAACATATAGAACCAGGACCCATACCAATTTTAATTACATCAGCTCCTGCATCGACTAAATATTCAAATGCTTCTGGCGTAACAACATTTCCTGCACATATTGGAATATCAAATTCTTGTTTAAATTTTTCAACAACCTCTCTAGTAAATGGTGTATGAGCATCAGATGTATCGATAAATACCATATTAACACCGGCATCAACAAGTTCATGTGATCTTTTCAACCATCCTTCATGGGTATCAATAGCACCACCAACTTTGTATGCTTCCTCTCTTTGTAAGAATACAAGACGTGAGAGTCTTCCAATTTCATCAAGAACTGGAACAAATCTATAACCACCTTTCTCAAGAACATCTTTTATTTCAGAATCAGATGCAGCTTCATAACAAACTTCAATTAATCTATTACCTTCCATATCTTCAAACTGATTCATTATTGTTGTTATTGGAGTTCTTGGATCCATAGTATCATGAACTGATGGTTTATAATTAAACATTCCACGAAAATCACTCCTATCAGATAAAACTGGAACATGAGAATGTCCATGTTCTCTTGTTATTCTTAAAGCATCGCCAAGGGTGTTATCACTATCAATAGTAATAGATTTTGTCTCAGATTCAATATCACCACATTTTACTTCTCTACTTTTAACAAAATCTACAATTTCAACCTGTCTTTTAACGTCAAGACCTCTTGGCGCAACAGCCATTATTCCAGCCTTACCTGCAGCAAGTGCAAGCTCTTTTCCTGTAACAGAACGCATTGCAGCAGTAAAGAACGGAGCATTAAGAGGTATTCCACACATATCAGTGTGAAGATTTACATCCTCAGGATTTCCCTTAGGAAGGCCAGGAAGCACTAAGAAGTCATCAAACGATGTACCAGTATAATCTCCGATAATTTCCGACATGGTATTCTATACATGCAAAATTTTAAAAGCCAATTAAACATGTTTCTTTTGCCTCTTTAATTTTTACTTTTTCCCATTGTCCTAACATATTTCTATCATTTCCAACTACTATTGACTTGTAAGCAAAATTACGGCCTAAAGTTTGCTGAGTTTTAAGATTCCACTCATCTACAAGAGCTTCTCCAGACCAATTTAACCATTCTTTATTTTTTTCCAATGAAATTTCATTAACTAGTTTAGAAGCAATACGTGAACGCTCCTTCTTTATTTCAGTTGGTAACTGTTTCATACCCGCAGCTTCAGTTCCAGGACGTACACTATACCGAGAAATATTAGCAAAGTCAGGCTTAACTTTCTTTAACAATTCCAATGTAGCTTGGAAATCTTCTTCTGTTTCACCAGGATAACCAACAATTATATCAGTCCACACAGTTATCTTAGGAAATGATTTTCTAAACTCCTCAATACATTTTACAAAGTCTTGAACAGTATGTCCCCTTTTCATTTCTTTCAGAATTTTATCAGAACCAGATTGTACAGGAATATGTACAAACTTGTAAACATTATCACTACGATAAGATTCAATAAGTTCTGGTAGAATACTCAACACATGCTGAGGATTCATCATTCCTATTCGTATAAAGTATTTACCAGGAATTTCAGTAGTTATTTTATTAATTAGTGAAGCTAGATTCTCATTTGAATCATTATCAAACCCATAACATCCATTATCTTGTGATGTTAGCCAAAATTCTTTGAATCCTTGATTTTTAGCAGTAGCTAAATCTTTCAAAATCTTTTCAGAATCATATGACAATAATTTACCGCGCGCAGCACGAGTTATACAAAATGAACAATTATTAACACATCCTTGTGAAATCTGTTCTATGAATGCTATTTTACTTTTAGATATTCTAACCATTCCAGTTTTATCTTTTTGATCAGAAACAGAATCTTCTTGTTTATCAATAACTTTTACAATATCTTTAGGATTATTACAACCAACCACATTAGCTGTTGTCAATTCTTTTAATCGAGAAAGCTCAGCGCAAGGCATACATCCAGCAACAACCATTTGCTTATCATTTTCCTTACAATATTTATCCAATTCCTGCAATTGAAACTCTAACTTATTCTCAGTAGCTTCCTTAACAATACACG
>EAAG01000033.1:0-5393 GCA_026058435.1 Candidatus Aenigmatarchaeota archaeon
CATAACCAACATTTATATTCATATTTCTTTTTTCCATGATTTTACCGAGCTCATGATAGATTTTCAAACTAACATTGAAAGATTTTGAAAAATTATTCAATTTTGGAATCAACATAAACTCTTGAATAGCAATATTTGAAGAACTATGTTTACCTGCTTCAGCCATTAAAATATAAGGTAAAGGAAGTCTTTTTTTATCATTCTTAACCATCTCAAAAATATATTCATAAACATCCTGTCTCATACGCATAGCATTTGCTTTTACAGCTGCAACACTTACACCTAGTAAAGCATTGGCGCCAAGCCTTCCTTTATCATGAGTTCCATCTAATTCGCAAAGTTTTGTATCAATTTCTCTTTGAGCAGAAGAATCCATTCCAACTATCTTCTGAGCAATTACCTCATTAATATTCTTAACAGCATGTTTTGCATCAACACTCTTAGCTTCACGTTCACCAGTTGAAGTACCAGCTGGAACTGAAGCAGTAACTCTACCATCATACGTAGTCATCTCTACTTCTACTGTAGGTTGACCACGAGAATCAAATATTCTTCGAGCTTCAATTGCAGTTATTTCAGTCATAATTACCACTAAATATTATTACCATTTGATTTTATAAACAAATCAAATAAAAAGAATTATGACAAAAAATAAAACTATAGGCATACTTGGAGGAATGGGACCAGAAGCTTCAGCTAATCTATATCATAAAATGATAAAATACACACAAAACAAGTACAAAGCTGTACAAGATCATGACTATCCACCAGCTATAATATATAGTCTACCATTGAAAGGTTTTGATGAAACCGGAATAGTAAATGAAAAACTTGTTGAAAAACAATTAATAAATGGTGTCAAACGATTGGAAAAATCAAAATGTGATTTAATTATAATCGCTTGCAATACTGTCCACCATTTCTACAATCAAATGCAGAAATCAGTAAAAATTCCAATATTCAATATCATAGATGAAACAAAAAAACGTGTAAAAAAAGCTGGATACGATAAAGTTGGTTTGTTTGCTTCTGAAAGTACAACCAAATTAAATCTATATGAGAAAAGCTTTGAAAAATCAGGAATAACAGTAATATCTCCAAGTAAAACTCAACAAAAAGCTCTTAACAGAGTTATTAAACATGTTATGGCTGGAAATCATGGAAAAAGAGATATTATTATTTTAAAGAAAATTGCAAAAGATTATATCAATAAAGGAGCACAAGCTGTAGTTATGGGATGTACTGAAATTCCACTCGCAATAAATCAATCAGATACTAAAATAAAACTTTTTGATAGTTTAGAAATAATTATTGAATGTGCTGTTGATTCTTCACTAAAATAATCAAACACGTTTCCATTTTACTCCATCAGGAGAATCTTCTAAAACAATTCCTTTTTTTGCAAGTCTATCCCGAATAGCATCCGAAGTTTTGAAATCTTTCCTCTTTCGAGCTTCTTCTCTTTCATCAATCAAGTTTCGTTCCTCAGATGAAATTTTCTGCTCTTCAACAGCAGGAACTATACCAAACATATCTTCAATATCCTTCATAAACTTCTCTATTTCTTTCTTATTATTACTTCCAATACCTTTCTCCATATATTTAGTTAATTCTTTCACAGCATCAAACACTGCTGCTAAAGCAGCAGGTGTATTCAAATCATCATCCATAGAGCGTTCTATTTCTTTGTAAGCAATGATTAGTACATTATTCACTCCTTCATTTTCTTCACCTTTACCAGATTTTTCTAAATCAATCATAAACTGCTTCAAACGTGCTAAAGTTTCCTCAGCTGATTTCAAAGAAGCAAATGAAAAATTCATAGGAGTTCTATATTGCGCACTCACTAAAACATATCGTAAAGCTAAAGCAGAATAACCTTTTTCTAGAATATCCTTAACAGTAAAGAAGTTTCCTTTACTTTTAGACATTTTTTCTCCATCTACAAGCAAAAAACGTGTATGCATCCAATATTTCACAAATTCACATTCATTTGCCCCTTCACTTTGAGCAATTTCACACTCATGATGAGGAAAAATATTATCTTCTCCACCAGTATGAATATCAATTGTCTTACCCAAATACTTCATTGACATAGCAGAACATTCTACATGCCATCCAGGATATCCTTTACCCCATGGAGAATCCCATTGCATAATATGATTAGGATTATGTACCCATAATGCAAAGTCAAATGGGTTTTTCTTTTCTTCATTTACATCTAATCTAGCTCCAGCTTTCAATTGTTCTATAGTATTACCAGATAATTTACCATAATCAGGAAAACTAGTAACATCATAGTACACATTTCTATCAACTACATATGCATGTCCATTATCTATCAATTTCTGAATAAGTTCAATCATTTCTTGTATAGTTTCCGTAGCTTTAGGATAAGCAAAAGCCTCTTTAATTTTCAAAGCTTTGGAATCTTCTAAAAACGCTTTTGTATAGAAATCAGCAATTTGCCAAGGATCTTTCTTCTCTTTTCTAGCTTCTTTTTCAAGCTTATCTTCACCCTTAGTACTATCAATATCCTCATCTTGAGTCATATGTCCTACATCAGTGATATTCATAACTTGTTTTACAGTATAATCACGATATTCTAACCATCTTCGCAATATATCAGAAAACACAAAAGCTCGAGCATTACCTATATGTATGTAAAAATACACAGTAGGACCACAATTATACATAGTAACTTCTTTCTCATTAAGTGATTGAAATTCTTCTTTTTGCTTTGTAAGAGAATTGTAAAACTTAATTACCATAGTTTTAGTTTACTGGTAATATCTTAAAAAGTTACTTAATACAAGTATTCCTTACCATACACACAACTCGATTAACCCTACAAAGCTTTAGCAGACAATAATTAACAGAACTTATAATTGCATCCACATTTTCTTCAATTTATCTCTACTTAGAATAAAATAATCCTTATCAAAAGAATGTAATTCTACAGTAATAGTATCAGTATATCCAATATCTTTCAATGCTCGAACAACGCCTTCCCAATCAATTTTTCCAGCACCAATTGGTAAATGTTGATCATCTTTTCCATCATTATCATGCATATGAAGATGTCTTAAATCATCACTTGAGCCCTCAAGAAGTTCTTGAAGCAATTCAAGTCCATTATCATTTCCAACAAACAAATGAGCAACATCAATATGCAATTTCAAATCAGGTACTTTATACAACAATTCTTTTATTTTTTCAGGGGTCCAATATGTATCTGGAGAATTTTCAATTAAAACAGTTACATTATTCATTGAAGCCATTTCTGTAAGTTTTTTCATAGATTCAACCATCCAATCAAATGTTTCAGTACCTTTTCCAAAAGCTCTAACAGCTGGGGGATTTAAATGGACTGTCATATACTTAGCTTTCAGTTGACCAAAGATTGTAGCTGCTTTTGCAGCTTCTAAAACTGCAGTATCACGCAAACCCTTTATTGGAGAAACAAATGGTAAGTAAAATGCCGTATGTCCAACAACATCTAAGCCATATCTATACAATAACCGTTTGATATCACCATATCCGCCCATTTCTTCTATATCTTCAAAATATGCCTTAAATGGTTCAATAGTAAAATCAAGAAAATCAAAGTTATTATTACCAATCCATTCTATCTCCTCTTCAAGAGGCTTTCCAGGATGGTTCATTGCACCGAATTTTACCATGATTATCAATCCAAAACACTACTAAATAAACATATTTAACCAATACTTATAAAGTTCTGTTTAAAGAATTATAGAACACGTACGCTGGGTTGGCGGAACGGTTACGCACCCGCCTGCAGAGCGGGTCAATGGGGTTCGACTCCCTGGCCCAGCTTATAACTTCTAAAAAGGTTAAAAGAATCAAGATTTATTTTATGTATATGGCAGTTCAAGAACTAACTGCAATTGTCAAACCTACACATAATTGTAATCTAAAGTGTAGATATTGCTATTTACCTGAAAATGCTAAGCATTCTAGAATGGATCAAACTACATTACAAAATACAACAGACCAATTAGTTGGATTAGATGGATTAGAAGATCTTAATATAATATGGCATGGAGGAGAACCTCTGCTAATGGGTGTCGACTTCTTTAGACAAGCTATAGGAATGCAACCTCAAGATGGTAATGTTCAGATATCAAACAACATTCAAAGCAATGTCACCCTTGTAAACGATGAAATATTGGATTTCTGCCAAGAAGCAGATATAGATATTGGGATGAGTTTAGATGGGCCAAAAGAAATACATAACATGTCTAGGGTATATCCTTCTGGAAAAGGTAGTTTTGATGATGCCTTCAGAGGAGTTATGATGGTAAAAGAAAGAGATTTAGGAAGAGGTGTTATTTCTGTTGTAACAAAAAAAACTATAGGGTATGCAAGAGACATATATGATTTTGCACAAGAACATGGATTAAGTCTAAAATTTAATCCCTTAATAACTTCTGGTAGAGAATTATCTCACCATGATGACCTAGCATTAGGGCCAGAGGAATATGGAAATGCAATGTGTGATCTTTTTGATTATTGGATGGAATTTGGAGAAGGTGCAATGCCAATAGATCCTTTTGATACTATAATAGCAAATATGACTACTGATACAGTTCTAGGGTGTAATTACAAAGGTGGGTGTAGAAAAGCATTCATATCAATAGGACCTTCCGGAGAAGTTTACCCATGCGGAAGATTTGATGGTATAGATGAAGCGTTTCTTGGTAATATTAATGAAGATAATTTACAAGATATGTTAGAATCAACAAAACATAGTAAAATGGCAGAACGGTCTTCAGAAACTGTTCCAGGATGTAAGATATGTGACTATAAAAAAATATGTAATGCCGGATGCATGCATAATGCATATATGGTAAATGGAGATTTTTTAGGAAAAGACTACTATTGTGCATCATATAAAAAGATGTTTAATCATATAACTAATAGAGTAAAAGCTGAACTTAAGAAAGCAGAATGGGGGACTTAAGATGAAAAAAGCAACTATAATGGAAACAGATATAGATTTAGATAGATTACACCCAGCTATAAGAGCTGCTTATTTAGATAGAGAAGATCAAGAATATCTTTTCAGAAGTAAGAAAAAAAAAGATAGCCCAAAACCAAAAAAATCTGGAAGGTATTCCGAAGGTATTGGTCAATCTAAAAAAGGTGGTAGCGTCAGAACGAGAATTAAATATTCAAATGGATTTTTCAAATCCAAATAACTTTCCTATCTAAATCTCGTAGAAATTCAGTAAACTCAGATACATAGATGAAGAATTTAGTCTAACTAATCGATATCATGTAAAAACAACATGGGAATTACCTGATTATTTAATAAAAGCATTTGAAATGGCTGGAGTAAAGTTAACTAAAGATAATGACATTATATCTCA
>EAAG01000034.1:0-5368 GCA_026058435.1 Candidatus Aenigmatarchaeota archaeon
AAGAATATGATATAAAAGATGGAAGAGAAGCAATCAAAGAACATGGTGTTAGAATTGTTGTTGATGTTGTTGGACGTTATAGGAAAAAACAAGGTATAGATGAATATATTAGACAAAGTGGTGTTGCAAATCCATTTGCTAACTTTGCATATAGTGCTCCTGATGGAGAAAAAATAAAAATAACTCGTTCTGTGAAAGTACTTCCTAAAGAAGCTAAGAGTATAAAACCACATCCATATGGAGTTGAGTTCGGAATATTATTAAGAATGTTGAAAAATACTAAAGCTAAAACTATTTACGCATTTCTTCAGAATGAATTTTCTTCAACTGGTGCAACAAGTTCTATGCAGATACTAAAAGTTGCAAAAATTGATAAAAAAGCTAAGCCATTATCATTAGAAAGAGATGATATTGATAGATTGATTCGTTCAATGCAAACAGTAAAATTGCAGAGACCTCCTTTAGATTGTTTATCTCCGATTGGGAAAGAAGAATTAGAAAAAGGTCTTCGTAAACAATACCCTGATGCTGATTTTATATTTACTGAAAGTAGAAAACCAGTAGTTTATAGAGGGATTCCTTTTATTATTGAAACTGGAATTGTTTATGGTGGAAGTCTTGAAAAAGAAAAAAGTATAGATGTTATAAGACTTGCAAATCGTGTTCCTTTGTTATACCAATTAGGTGCAGGTGCTGTAAATGATTCAGTTGTGAAAACATCATGGAGACGGTATGGTTTAACACAATCTGGTAAATCTATGCCATCTGGTCCTGTTGCAGTAGTTGTTCATATGTGTTCTGCATGGGTTCCATTTATTTCAGAATCTAAAGAAGCGATGGCTCCTTATCCAGATATTGTTAAAGAAATGAAACTTGCTATTCAGAATGTTGCTCGTCAGCTATATTCTCATTTAAGGAAAAAGCAAAGAGCTAAGCATGAATCTAGAAGAATGCAAATATTTGAAGAATATCTTCCATTGATAGCTGAAAATGCAGCTGAACTTGCTGAAATTAAAAAGAAATTGAATATACTTCCTATAATTCAAAAAGTTGTTAAAACTAAATTATTAGAAAATGAACGGGGTGCAATAGATCATATTCACAAAGAAAAGAAAGGTGAGGAAAATGAATGATTTAATGTATTTAATATTTGTAACTGCTGGAGTTGGATATCGCGATCCTTTAGCAGGGCAAGGTAGAAGAGCAAGATATAGTTCACGTAAACTTGGAAGACCTGATAATGGTAGACACAGACGTTCTTAGGTTAGAGCACGTGAGGATTGTAGAAGGTGTAAGCTATGAAAAACGATACTGAAAAAATAATAACTTCATTAAAGAAACTTGGGATTACTGTAGTACATTGTATAGAAAAAGGAGATGTTCCTGTATTAGACGTTCCTATACGATCTACTTCAAATATTGTTTATGATAAAACATCAAGATGTTATGTTCTTGGACAATCAGTTGCTGCACGTTCAGCAGGAAATATACGGCATGTTAAAAAAGTTGCACAGATGATGAAAGTTGCTGATTTTGCTAAAAAATTATTAAGACAAGGTCAGCGACATGTGACTAAGCGAGAACTCTATTATATTTCTGAATCATGGGGAGATAAACTAAAGTTTGTAGATCAGCCTGAATCTGACGATGTTGTTGAAGATATTGAAGCTATCATATCTAAACCAAGAGAAGATATTCATATTATACCTAATCCAAAAGGTGCTCTTTACGGGGATATTACTATTCGGTTCAAAAATCCTAAAGGAAAAATGATGGATGTTTCTTGTTTAGATACTGCGGATGGACAGCAAATTGGTCCTAGAACTGCTGGCGCCGCATTTGTAAAATGTAAAGCTAAAATGGTAATTGCTATAGAGACTGGTGGTATGTATAATCGTTTAATTGAAGAAAATGCTCATGATAAATTTAATGCAATACTTGTAAATTTAGGTGGCCAAGCTTCTCGTTCTACACGTAGAATGATAAAACGATTAAATGAAGAACTAAAATTACCTGTGTATATCTTTGTGGATGGTGATCCATTTGGGCTCCATATTGCTATGGTTATTATATCTGGTTCAGCTAAATCAGCTCATATTAATCGTAGCTTGTCTACACCAGATGCTAAATGGATTGGAGTAACAGGAACTGATATTATTCAATATAAACTTCGTGCTGATAAATTGCGTGAACTAGATGAAAAGAGAATCAAAGAATTGCAAAATGATCCTCGATATAAGAATGATAAGAGAATGCAGCAAGAACTGAAAACCTGGATAAAAATCGGTAAAAAGGCAGAACAGCAGGCCCTTCTTAGATATGGTTTTGAATTTATTGTAAAAGACTACTTACCTAAAAAGTTTAAAGAATTCAAAGCACCTGGCTTCTAATATTCTTTTAAATTTGTTTTTTGCAATATGTAATGATAATGCCCTGGTAGCTCAGCAGGTAGAGCGACTGACTGTTAATCAGTAGGTCATAGGTTCGAGTCCTATCCAGGGCGCTTTTGGATGAGATATAGAATGTCTGTATTTGAGATGATACTGGAAAGTTTTGATATAAGAAAACTAAATACTATTTGCAATGAAAAAAGCTGTAATAGTATACCAACAAAGAAGATTGATTTGTATCAATATGAAATGAGGAAAGGAAAGAAAATACTTGCTTCATTACATATATGTGACAGCCATTTCAGAGATGTTGTAAAGATTGTTGAATTAATTAAAGAGAAAAACCCAAAGGTTATTGTTGATAAGGATGTTATAGAGCTTTAAGGGGAGGTAGCTCAGTCTGGGAGAGCACACGGCTGAAGACCGTGATGTCGCGGGTTCAAATCCCGCCCTTCCCATACATTTATCTTTAAATATCTAAACATCTAAATGATAAAAATGGAATACTCGTATGGAGGTACCAAGAACTCTGGAAACGCCTCTGGTAAAATAAAGAGTCTTTTGAACAAAGTTAAAAATCTTAAGAAATCATTACCAAAATCTAAAAAATCCGAAGATGTTGCTTCTTTTTCACCTATTGAGGAAAATGAAACTCCTTTAGCTTCTGCTACAAAACCTGAAGATTATCAGTTTAGTTCATCTAAATCAAAGAAATTTGATTCTAGTAAAATAACATCAATTTTGGGTGGAAATAAGCTTCTAGTTGGTGGTGTTTTAGTTATACTTGCTGTTGTGGTTGTTATTGGAGGAAATATGACAGGTTATGCAACATATACATCATCTTTAGAAAATGATCTAAATGTAACTCAACATACATTGAATGACACGGTTGAGGACTTGACTTTTTGTCAAAATGACTTAATATCAGCTGCTTCTGCACGTCAAAATGCTGAAGGTGTATTGACTGAGTGTGAAACCAATCTAACAGTATGGTCTGAAAAATACAATGCTAAAACTGTTTCATATGATTCTCTGAAAAATGATTATGAAGCACTACAAGAAACACATGAGGACTTAGCTGCAAAATATGATAATATCATTAATGCGATTAATAATTTGAATCTAAGCAGCTAAATGCCCTTTCTATATTTTTAAATCCTCCAACATGAACATATGACTATGAATGACGAGGAAAACTCACTTAATAAGAATATTCCTGCAAATTTTGCAGAAAATAAAGTTATTGTGTATGAGAAAAGGGGTCAGGTGTATGAACCTGGTTTTTATGGTAAACTATATACTGATAGACTTGAATTATCATTAGTTGAAGCCTGTGTTCTTATTAAGCGTAGTAAAATAACTGTCCTAAAAGATGGGAAAGAGAAGACATTTGAAGAACTTTACCAGCATGGCACTGATGTTGATGAAAGGTTTCCTGAACGCTTCCGTGTGTATGAGGATTTACGTGAAAGGGGACTCCTTGTTCGTACTGGGTTCAAATTTGGGTGTGACTTTAGAGTTTATGACCGTGGCGTTAAACTGAAAAAAGGTCCAAAATCACAAAAAGAGCATACTAAATGGATTGTGTTTGCTATTCCTGAAGATTATACGTGTGGGTTCCAGGAATTGTCTCGGGCAGTGCGTCTAGCACACAATATTCGTGCAAAGATGTTGTGGGCTGTTGTTGATAATGAGGGAGACGTGACTTATTATGAAATTGTTAGAAAAACTCCTTAATACTGAGTGATTTTTATGAAAGATATACATATTCAAATAACTGGCATCCATGATGAGGATGATTTTGTTAAAGAAGGGATAGATAAAGCTGTTGAAAGCTTTGTTCAGAAAGCTGGAGAATTGTTTAAGAAATGTGATCCTTGTGAACAATCACTGGATGTTGTTGTGAAAAGCTATAATGTTTCTGGTGGTAATGATAAACGCTCAAAATACTCTGTACATACTCGTTTGCAAACGCCAATTGGGTTAATTGTTTCTGAATCTAGTGGATTTGGAAAGCTTCTTGGTATTGTTCAAGAATGTTTGAATAAGTTAGAACGAGAATTAAAACAAAAACATGATAAAACTATATCAAAGTAATTGTCCTAATTTTTCTATATCTTCACCATTAAGGAATTTCTGTAATTGCCACTGTAATTCTTTGATAGGTATACGTACTTGCTTCAAACTGTCGCGGTCACGCATAGTTACTGTATTGTCTTTCAAAGTATCATAATCTATTGTTATACCAGCTGCTACACCTATCTCATCAATTCTACGATATCTACGCCCAATTGAAGCAGTTGCATCAAAAAAGCAGTTAAATCCTGCATCTTCTAGAACTTTTTGAACTTCTTTTGCTTTTTCAGGTAATTGGTCTTTGTTGTTTAATGGAAATATTCCGCAATCATAAGGTCCTACTAATCTAGGAAATGAAAGTACTGAACGAACTTCGCCTTTAACTTCTTCTTCTCGATATGCTAATTCTAAAAGAGCGTAAATGTTTCTATCTACTCCAAATGATAATTCTAATACATGTGGTAATATTTTCTTAACTTTTCCGTCAGCTCCTACAACACTTACAGTCATTGATTTCTTACTTGTTTCTTCATGTCCTTTCAAATCATGATCTGTACGATAATGTAAACCTGCCATTTCCTTGAATCCACCTAAACTTGGTAAATCTAACTCGATATCAAAATGATATTTGTTATAGAATGCTTTTTCTTCTTCAGTTAGTTGTCTGAATCTAAATTTTTCTTTAGGAATTTTTATCATATCAAGATAGAATTGTTGTATTTTAGCCATATGATAAACATAGAATTCTGGTAAGTTTAACTCAGTAAGAATTTGTGAACATGTTAATTTCTTGTCTTCTCCTTTTTCAGTATGAATGTTTATTGTGATATCTTTTACTTCACTGAACTGCGGATGTTTTTGAATATTGTCTGGATCAAAGAATATCTGCAATTCTGCTTGTG
>EAAG01000035.1:0-5234 GCA_026058435.1 Candidatus Aenigmatarchaeota archaeon
CGACATTGGAGCTGTTAATACAGAATGTGGACAAAAAGGCGGATACTGTGCTAATTTTATAGATAAATGTAGTGAAGGATTTGTTACTTCAGGATATGCTTGCTCAACAAAATCAGAAATGTGTTGTATAAAACAAGTTAGTTCAACAGATCTCCTTGAAATTGTTTTCAAATTAGAAAACATGAAAATGAACTTTGATGAACTCCGTGGAACTGCGCAAGGAATTGCTGACTATTATAGATCAATTGGAAATATTCCAGAAGCAGACAGATATGATAATGTAGCAGTAATGCTCAAAAGTGCAATGTCAGCAGTTGATGGAACAATAGATTACATAAGAGCAAACTCAGACAATCCTTCTATAGTTGTTCCAGAAGTACTGAAAAGAATTGAAGTAATTAGAGATTACATTGATGAGATTGTTAAGAAATTGTTAGAAGAGTTTCCTGGAACAACTACTACAGTAACAGGAGAGTGTACTGATACTGATGGTGGATTGAATTATTATGAAAAAGGAACAGTAATGGTAGATGGTAAGCAAGATATTATTGATTTTTGTCAGGATGAGATTTACCTTTTTGAACATGATTGTGGATATGAAAATGGCATAGAAGGAAGTCGTCATAATGGAGCAGGAGGATCTAGCTTCATGTGTCCAAACGGCTGTGTAGATGGAAAGTGTTATTATCCAGGGTATATTTTATCTACATTCGGTATAGATGAATATGAACATTATGACAGCATTTATTTAACAGTAACAGTAGTAAACACCAAGCCTGTATTATTTGACTTATATGTCCAACCATCAAACGGATATGGTTCAGAAGATGGTATTAAAATAAAAGAAAATATACTTTTGAACTACAACGGTACAAAAGAACGTCAGACTATTATTAACATACCCCCAGAGCTTTATCCAAAAATATTTGATGAAACTGATGAATATTTATTAAAAATATGTGATGCTGGTGTAGAATGTATTGGTGGTATAAATACAAATTCCATAGTTATAACAGTTAATTATGATGAAGAATATGCTAATTTTAAATGCACTGAAACTGATGGCGGACGAGATTATTATGAGAAAGGACAAACCATTGGAATTATTAGTAGTTGGCCAACAGTAAGTACCTCAACTGATAACTGTATAAATAATGATACATTGTTTGAATATTCTTGTGGAGAAGGGGTAAGTGAAAAAAGCGCATTTGGTGAGACATATGCTTGTGCAAACGGCTGTGTAGACGGAAAATGTTTAGTTTAGAGGTAGTTTATAATGAATTCAGCATATATTATCATAGCAGTTATCGTGATTGCAGCTATAGCTGGCTATGTAATCATGACAACAGGAGTATTAGATGGTGGAGCCGCTAATGTTGGCGATCAAGCTCAAGCAAATGCTGCTGTTGGCGATTTAGGAGAAGGTCTGGGAGACATTAGCAGTGATCTAAATGATATTGAAGATATCATTTCTTAGAAAATAGCCAAAAACCATTCTATACCGTAAAATCCCATATAAGCCAATAAAACATATTTGAGGATTTTACCAGCCGTCAAATAAATGATAAAATGCTTATAATTATATTTTATTGAACCGCAAAACAGTCCTACAAGATCAAATGGCAATATAGGTGCAGCTGAGAAGATAAATATTATCAAATTAGGTTGATATTTCTTGAAAAGCCTTTCAACATAAGCTCTTTTCTTATCCCATTTACGTTTCTTAACTTTATGAGCTCCCATTCCAGCACCATAACCAATACCATATCCTATCATTTCTCCAACTGCAGCTCCTAATCCACCAAGAACACCTAAAAGCAAGGGATTGAATTCCTGAGTAGCAGCTAGAGCAAAAACAACTATGAAAGTAGGAGAAGGTAAGAATAACGTAAATGTAGAAAAGAACCCAGATATGAATGCACCTAAATATCCTAATGCTGGTAACATAGCCATGAATTCTTCAATCATGAAATTAATTAGTTTTCCGATATATAAACTTCTTTGTGAACTATTCCCAGCTTACACGGGGAACTTCCTGCTTCACAGACGAACTTACCATAATTGGCATAGGTTCTGTCTCCATAGGCGTATATTCGGACAGTTCCTGTCCTATTCCTTTTTTCAAGATATTCAGCGCAGCATTGTAATCTCTATCAACAACAAAACCACATTTACATTTATGTATTCTTACTGACAAAGATTTCTTTACAATTCTCTTACAATGACTACATTTTTGTGTTGTATTCTTAGGATTAACTTTCACAACTTGACCACCAGTTCTTTCAACCTTGTAATCAAGCATCTGGATAAACTTTGACCATGAAGCATCTAATATGGATTTAGCAAGATGTTTATTTCTGACCATATTTCTTATTTGCAATTTCTCTATTACTACAAATCCATAATTATTCGCATAATATCTTGAAATTTTGTGTAAGAAATCATTTCTTTGGTTTACAATTTTCTCGTAAATTCTTGCTACTCGAGTTCTTTGTTTTTTTCTATTATTAGAACCTTTTTTCATCTTTGATAATCTTCGCCGTTCTTTTGATAATTTATGTGAAGATTTTTCTAAACATCTTGGATGTTCAAATTTGTTGTTATCACTATCATAAGTAAAACTATTCAATCCCAAATCAATACCAACTTTTTTTGTATTTGTAGTTGGTTTGATTTCTTCTTTTGTTTCAGCAATTATAGAAGCATACCATTTTCCAGAAGCAGAATGTTTTACTATAACCTGTTTAATTTTTCCTTGTATTTTTCTATACATAACCATAGGAATATTTCCTATTTTTGATAAGTATAGAATATCATATCTTACTTCTCTTTCAATAACCTTGAAACCGGATTGATTGTATGTGAAAGTTTTGAACCATCCTTTACCTTTGAAACGCATTCTACCAACCTTCTTACCATTTTTCTTTAGTTGTGATAATGCTCTCAAATTAGAAAATAATCTACAATTTTCATATTGTAAAGTTTTTGAATAAACGTCTTTTAGTTCAGTTTCTATTCTTCTCAAGTCTGTAATATCTCCCTGTAGTTGTCCTTTGTCTATAATTTTCTGATCATTCAGTCTACTTAACAATATGTTATAAACATATCTACATTTATCAAGGACCCATTGTAGTTTATCCTCTTGTTCATGTGTTGGATATAATCTGAATTTATATGTTGTTTGCAAAGTAATCGCCTAACAGTTATTTTTTAGTTATTATAAGCACTTTATCCTAGCACTTGAACAGTGAACAGTCATGAATAGTGGAAAAACAAAAGAATTTAATAGAATATGGTCTATTTTAATATAATTGTAACTCTTTTTAACATAGTCCGTTTTCATTCCCTACCTTTTGAAAGGGGCTTTCGCTGACAGAGTTAAAATATACCCCAAAGGTTATTTTCATGACATCCAAAGTTACAGTAATAGTTCCGGCATTTAATGAACGTAGGCATATTCAAGATGTTTTAGAAAGAATACCAAAAAAATACAATATAATAGTAGTTGATGATGGTTCAACTGATGGAACAGCTTTTTTTGTCAATTCTCTTGGATACAAGGTTGTTAGATTTGAAAGAAACCGTGGTAAAGCACGTGCATGTAAAGCAGGGGTAGAAACAAGCAATACTGAACTAAATGTACTCATAGATGGTGATGGTCAATTAATGCCTGAAGAAATTCCTATAATTGTTGATGCTTTGAAACACAATGATTTAGTATTAGGAGCAAGAAACATGAGATTTGTTCCTCGCCACCGTAAAATAACAAATTGGTTAGCCAGAAGAGCTATACATATCATAACTGGAAAGAGTTTCCAAGACGCCTTATGTGGATTTAGAGGAATTAAGAAAAGCAAGTTTCAATCTTTAAAATTAAATCATGAAGGATACATGTTTGAAACTGATCTAATTATTCAATCTATGAAACATAAACACAAAATAGAATCTATACCAGTTAAAGTATCTTATAATATAGGGAGTAGAATGCCTTGGCCAGCCTCAGTTCGCTTAGCAGGTAAGTTAATTAAGGAGTCTTTTAAACATGTATTAGGAGCTGAATATTAATGAAACAAATAATTGTAGTCCGTAATGATTTGAAAATGAGTAAAGGAAAGATTGCAGCACAAAGTGCGCATGCTTCAGTTGAAGCATCTGATAGGGTTTCTACGTCTAAGAAAAATGACTGGAAATCCGGAGGAATGAAAAAAGTAGTTCTGAAGGTAGATTCTTTATCAAAATTAAAAGAGATTAAGAAAAAAGCAGATAATCTAAATATCAAAAACGCACTTATCACAGATGCTGGTAGAACAGAACTAAAACCAGGAACAATTACTGTACTAGGTATAGGGCCTGATAATGATGAAAAACTCGACAAAATTACAGGAAAGCTCAAACTTCTGGGATAAACTCAAACAACCCAAAGACTTTATTGTGAAAGAACACATCTCTCCAAGATATCTTCGTAAATATAGTTTTCAAGGAAGCAAAGTCCAGAAAAAAACAGCTAAGAATGTAATAGCTTTACTTAAGAAAACATTGTTAACAACTGATGAAGCTCTTAATGTCATTTCTGAACAACTAAACATGAGCAAATTTGATATTGGCTTTGCAGGATTGAAAGATAAGCATGCAATTACAGAACAATACATAACCATTCCTAAAAATAAGTTCAAAAATATCAAGTCTAAGAACCTAGAATTAACAAAAATATCAGAAACTAATAATAAACTAAGTCCTGGTGATTTAGTAGAAAACGAATTCATTATTACTTTACATGCAACTATCAAACCAAAAGAAATGTTATTCATGCCAAACTATTTTGGTTTTCAGAGATTTGGTATACATAAAGATAATCATATTATTGGTAAAAAAATACTGCTTGGAAAAAACAAAACCCATATGGAAAAGAAAATGAAAAAGTTCCTAATACATGCTTACCAATCTTATCTATTCAATGAAATGTTGGATCAATATCAAAAAAATAACAAGCCAATAACTAAGCAAGTTCCAATTATAGGATGTAATACTAAGTTAGGAAGTGATACAGTAAGCAAAATATACAAACAAATTCTAAAAAAAGAGAAAATCAAGATTAGTGATTTTGATATCAAAGATACAAGAATGAAATGCATTGGTTCTAGTAGAGCATTATTTGTAAAACCAAAAGATTTTGAATTCAAGCCATTAAAAGACAAAACAGAATTACATTTTAGTCTACCAAAAGGCAGTTATGC
>EAAG01000036.1:0-5006 GCA_026058435.1 Candidatus Aenigmatarchaeota archaeon
AATGCTGTTTCCAATGTACCATCTAACTCTTAGAGCGCCTTCTGCTTGATACCATTCTCCTGCAGTAATTAATCTAGAATTTTGCTGGTTTGCTCTAAGAACTTGTTGACCTAAAGATAGTTTGTCAGGTAATAAGTCTGTTGCTATATCAATAGGAACTGTTGCATATCCATCTGGTGTCCAGACTTTTGTTTCTCCAATATCTGCAAACATATATCGTTTAGGTGCTTCTTGTGTCATACACCTTCTATATGAGAAAAAGTTTAAAAACTAAGAAGAACGAGCCCACGTCGTGGGCTTAGAATACCTAGCTATGGCCGCTTAAAATAAAAATAATATAATAAAAAATCACTTAATTGTAAGAAATCTATCTAACTAACTTAGAATCTTTTCTTTTTTGCAAAACAATCTCGGCAGAAAACAGGTCTTCCTTCAGTTGGTTTGAATGGTACTTCACATTCTTTACCACATTCTGAACAAGTTGCTTTATGCATTTCTCTAGGTCCGAAATCTCTTCGAGGGCCATCTCTTCGTGGACCGTCTCTTCGTGGACCGTCTCTTCGTGGGCCATCTCTTCCAGGACCTTTATGTTCTTCCATAATCTTTTCCTCCATATTTAGCATAATTACTTATGCCATATAATTTGACTTATATGAAGGTTTATAAACCTTCTATTTACGCACAAACTAACATGTTTTCAACGCATTTTTTAGAAATATGTTTTTGGTTTTCGCGTCCAGTTGCTGGCTGGAACACATAAGGGTTCTTTTTTTGAGAATAATGCGTTAAAAACGCTAAATCGCGAGCAACTAGGTTTGGAATTCTGACCATATGATCTCCTTTTTTGCTCCTTACTTTGATAAGGCTTTTTTTCATGTTAATATCTTCTTTTTTTAGTCTTATTGCCTCACTGACTTTCAAACCACATCCAAAGACGAGCTCAATTAACAACTTGTGCTTCATGTTTTTGGTTGATTTTAGCATTTTTACCATTTTTTGTCTATCAACCTCTCTTTTTTGCTTTTCAGAGTATTCTAGATCAGGAAACTTCTTTTCCAATACACCTTGATGAAAGAAACGGATTGCTGATAATGCCATACTTGCGACATTTTTAGCATTATTTTCTAAGAGAATTACTAAAAATCCCTTAATATCGGTTTCATCTATTTCCATAAGTGGTTTGTTTGCGAATTTAATTAGTGCTTTATTGAAACGTAAATATGTTTCAACACTATCTTCACTCATTCCCATGGATTTCATCTCTATTTCAAACCTTTGCAAAGGTTCAAACTCTTTTATTTCAATTAACTGTTGCATCTTAATCACCTCATTTCTTGTCTCTTTCAAAGAAAGAGAAATGTCCAACGCCTAAGGACGATTTCAACAACGCCTCATAATCGTTGTCGTCCAGGACAACTATACCTTCAAATTTACCATATAATGGGTTTATCCTAGCACTTGAACAGTGAACAGTCGTGAACAGCCGTAAGTTTTAAAGAAAAACAGTGTAATGTAATATAATGTCTATCAAAGATATGCTATCATCTGATGAAACCTTATTCAAGAATATGGAAATTTTTGATCTTGATTATGTTCCTGATAATTTTGCTTTTAGAGATTCTGAGTTGCAAACTTTAGCTTCTTTTATTAAACCTAGTTTACGTGGTTCCAGACCAGTATGTGCGTTTATTACTGGAATACCGGCTACTGGTAAAACAACTGCTGTTAGAAAATTGTCAGAAGAAGTTGATAATGTAATTATTTGTCATGTTAATTGCCAAACATACAAAACTGCACAACGAGTGTTTGCAGAGATACATAAATCTATATTTGGTTTTGTTCCACCTGATACTGGTGTACCTTTTGCAACTTTGTTTGATAAAATTTTTCACAGGTTGGAAAAAGATAAGAAAGTTTTACTTGTGGTATTAGATGAAGTAAATGAATTAGAAAATAAAAATGATGTTTTGTATAATATTTTGAGAGCTAATGAAACTTTTGAAGTTAAAACTGGAGTATGGGCAATTGCATGTGATAATAAATTGCATGAGTTAGATGATAAAACACGTTCTATATATCAACCTGAAGTTTTAGAATTCAAACCATATTCTTTTGATCAGATAAAAAATATACTTAATGATAGAATTATGACTGGACTTTACGCTAATGTAATTGATGATAATATTTTAGATAAAATTTCAGATATGGTTAGTGCTAAAAAAGATTTGCGGTTTGGAATTGAGTTGTTACGAAAAACTGTTATGAATACTGAGAATTCAGGAATGAAAAAAGTTTTGATAGAACATATACCTGAAAATATTGAAATTCAAAAAGATGAAAGTTACGATGATATTTTGAAATTAATTGGTAAAGGTATTACAAGTGGTGACTTGTTTAAGAAAATAGATGAAATGAGTTATAGTTCTTTCAGACGTTTGTTAATACAAATGGAGAAAAAAGGATTGATTTCACGCACTACAACAACAAAAGGTAAAGGAAAGACAAGTATGATAAAAGTCATAAACGTTTAATTGTGTTTTTTAAAAAAAGAAATCATATAATTTGGGACATCTTTATTTTTAATCAACAATTTTGTTTTATCTTCTACAGTTAGAAATTTTTTAGTACCAACATGATGCTTAGCTAATACGTTAATAGCTTCTTTAATTGATTTTTCCACTGAATACCAACCAAAATATTCACCTGTCTTAATTAATTTTTTTGCTTCTTTGAAATCTTTATCATGTTCAATAACCACAGCGGGAATTGTATTGTGTGATAAAGCAGCGGCAGTAGTTTTATGACTTCCATCTAGAAGAAAATATTCTGCAGTTGGATTTTCTTCAAGAAAATTTCTTAAAAGCGTATTATTCCGCTTTGATTTGATATCTTTACCATTCGCATATGGGATTCCCAATGATTTATGTATTACTGGACAAGGTGGTAAAATTTTTCCTTGTTTTTTCATAAAAACTCTGAAATAAATTCTAAGGACATGTTCATTAAATAAAGGATAATCTCTTAATGTAATTATCTGATTTGGGTGTAATAGTCTGTGCTTCATAAATTAGAATATAATTTACAACATTTAATAAGATTTTGTCAACAACAAAAGGTAAAGGAAAGACAAGTAAAATCACGGTTATTAAAAACAATTGATTTAATAAGAAGTTATGCTGTATCTTGGTGATAAAACAATAACACGACCGCTACTGCGGTTAGCTTGGCCAATTATTATTGCTAATCTATTAGGAATGTTATATAATCTTGTAGATACTTTTTGGGTTGGACGTATTGGTGCAGAAGCTGTTGCTGCTGTCTCATTAAGCTTTCCAATATTGTTTGTTCTAATATCTCTTGGTGGTGGTATAGGAGTTGCTGGAACAATTTTAGTTGCGCAATATAAAGGAGATAAAGATAAGAAGCAAGTAAATTATATTTCTTCACAAGTTATAGTAGCTATACTATTGATTTCAATTGTTTTATCAATAATTGGATTTCTGATATCAGCACCAGTAATGCAAGCATTAGGAGCTGAAACAACTGTACTTCCAGATGCTATATCTTATTTACAAATATCATTTTTTGGTTTTATATTCTTTTTTCTATTCATGGTGTTTCAAGGACTTATGAGAGGTGTTGGTGATGTTAAGTTGCCAATGTATATCATACTTGCTTCTGTAATACTAAATCTTATACTTGATCCTATTTTTATTTTAGGATTTGGTCCGATACCAGCTTATGGTGTTAATGGAGCAGCTATTGTTACTGTGTTCACGCAATTCTTGTCAGCAATTGCAGCAATTATTATTCTCTTTAGTGGTAAAAGAGAAATTCATATTACATTACCAAATATGAAACCAAACTTTACTTTAATTAAAAAAATGTTTATACTTGGTTTTCCTGCTTCTATGGAACAAACTATGCGCTCATTTGGATTTACTATATTAATATTTTTAGTTGCTGGTTTTGGTACAATGGCTATTGCTGCATATGGAATAGGAACAAGAATTTCTACACTTGTGATATTACCTGCGCTTGGATTAGCAGCTGCTACAACCGCTTTAGCTGGGCAAGCTATTGGTAGTGGAGATATAGATAGAGCAGAGAAAATAGCAAAAGCTAGTATGTCAATTGCATTTATAATTCTCAGTGTTATTGCAGTTTTCCTTGTTTTATTTGCTGAACCGCTTTCAGCTTTTTTCATACCTGGAGAAACTGAAGCCATTGCAGCTAGTGCTGACTTTATTAGGATTTGGGCATTTACAGTTGGGTTTGTAGGAATGTTAATGGTAATTAATGGTGCTTTCAAAGCAGCTGGAAAAACATTTATGGCTATGTTGCTTGCATTAATATCAATATGGATTTTTAGAATACCATTAGCTTATTTGCTCGCTTATCATACACCATTAGGACTAAATGGTATATGGTGGGCATTTCCAATTGCTAATATGCTGATATTTGTAACAGCAACTATTATGTTCTGGAAAGGTTTGTGGAAAGCAGATAAACTAACTGAAAAATATAAAACTAAAATTAAGATATAACTAATAATTGTTGGAATAGTTTACTTCTTTTCAAAGTAATTGTATAACCAAGCTAATACAAATAATCCAACAAATCCGTCAATAAATCCATATATTAGGCCTAAAACACTTCCTGTTACACTAATATCATATGCTGGGTATATGCTTACAAATATATTAAGTAATCCAGCACCATATCCTGTTCCTGCTGCTACTAATGTTGTTATAAACAGACATACGCCAGTTAGTACGCCACCTGCAAGACCTAATGCTTTTGCATTCAAAGGCATTTACATTCCTCCTAAGAATAATTTGCATGAATTAGTATATATAGATAGTGTTATTGCTATAATTATATAGTGATGTAAATGACAAAATCAATTTTAGTTGTAGATGATGACTTTGATGACGCTACAAAAACAAAAAAGGTTCTTGAAAAAGCTAAATATGATGTTCAAACAGCTACTAATGGTGCAAAAG
>EAAG01000037.1:0-4970 GCA_026058435.1 Candidatus Aenigmatarchaeota archaeon
TTCTAATTTTTAAATTATTTGCAGAAATACCTAAATAATATACAGCTAAACCAGCAGCTAAACCAGCAATTACAAATACAGATGCTAGTAAATCATCACTGCCAGCACCTATGAACATGTAAATTCCCATTGCAATTGGAATAATAGCAACTATCAAAGCAATTGGTAAAGCTGAAACAAATTTCACACCATTCTTAGTTTTCAATGCTATCTTACCTTTTGGAGAAGCATTAGGATTAGCAGAAACATCTATTGATGAAAAAGTAGGCGGTCTTGTTTCTAGCACATTGAAAACAAGGAATAATAATACCATTGGAAGAACAATATCATAACCTATGAAAAGAGCTATAGGTGGAACATCTAAGAATATTGAAATAACCGGAAATAAAACCAAACCCATGATAGGAAGGATAATTCCCATTGCATGGATAGCCATAATAGGCATTTTCAAATCTCTATTGTACTTGTCAGCTTTCTCGCTTGTAGATTTTAATATCCCATCAACAGCATCATCCAGCATCTTTTGCCGACGACTTTCGTTAACACGAATACTCTCTCTCATAGTTTGCAGAGATTCAACAAAAGCAATATTAGCAGCCCACTTTGATGCATATCCTATTAATGCTTCATCAACAGAACTCATTTTTCCAATTTCAATATCCCATACAAGTTTTCTTAATTCATATGCTAAAGGACCTGTTAAATTATCTGCTGCAAATCTCAAAGCACCTTCAAGATTAGGATTATCCCTCAAATAAATAGCCATATACAAAATCATGGAAACAATTTCAGAACCAGTTTTAACTTCAAATGTTTTTCTCATATGAATTGGATAGTTCATTAAAAAGTAAATCAAAGGAACTGAAAGAAATATAGCAATCAATCCAAGACCCATATCAAGCCCAGGAAGCCCGATCATAGCTGTAATCATAAGTAGGACAAAGAATGATATCATACCAAGACCAGCTAATACTGCAAAAGAAGAAGAATCTTCAGGTTTTATATTCAAATGAGCAAAATTAATAGAATCTTGAAGTTTCTTCCTCATTTTTTTTCCTGGCTCAATTTTAACTATCTTACTAGATTTTCTAGCCATTTTTTCATAAATAGTTGCAATTCTACCAGCCCATTGCTCTTCTTTCATATAAATTTTATACTCACGACTGGTAATTGTTCCTTTAATTTTTTTAGGTATTGGAACTATTTTTTTCTTTTTTCCAAACATTCAAAAACCTCTAGATTTTAAGTGTATTCAAATTTTTTATTTTTTGTGTGAACCATTTATTCCAGTTATCAAATATCATTTTACTATCTAAAGCACCGACATCGTCTTTAACAAGTTCAGCTGAAAGATGGTACATATTATTAGATTCTAATACAACATCAGCTTCAAGAAGCTCTGGTTGATTATTTCTTGTAGCAGTATCAACAATAGTTTGAAAGATTTTCTCTCTTAACTTAATATTATTCCAAACATTTTCCCATTGTCCACGCCATTCAGGAACTCTTTCAGCTATACTATTTAGAACAACACTCTCACCAACATTCAAAGTTTCAGTTGGTTTTAATTCATCACCTTTTGCAGAATATTCAAGTAAATTAACAAATCCACCCTCTTCCATAGGATCATTTTTCCAATGTTTTCTAACTTCAGTCATTTCTACAACCCTTCTAAATGATCTCAAACCATCAGAAGATTTCAACATATTACATACAAGGACAACATCAGTTGCTTTGAATGACGTAGGAGGAACTCCCAAATCATTTACAACACGGTCAAACACACCATAAGCAGAGTCACCGTGGATTGTACCAGCAACAACATTAGCTAATGCACCAATACGCATTGCTTCGTACAATGCTTTAGCTTCGCGACTTCGGACTTCACCAATAATCAATGCAGAATCTCCCAAACGTAATGCAGTTCTCAAAGCTTCATCTGCAGGTAATTCAGTTTCAACATGAGTTATAACTGAACGACTTTTCAATCTCTGAACATTATATCCTAGGTCACGTAATTTTGGAATCGGTAATTCCAAAGTATCCTCTACAGAGATAATCCTAGTCTTTGGCATAATCTGAACCATACTTGCTCCTAAGAATGCAGACTTACCAGAAGAACGAGTACCTGCTATTAACAAAGTTCTAGCACCATCTATCAAAAACCACATTAATCCAGCAGCAAACGAGTTAACCATCTTATTTTGTATAAATAAAGGATATGTCCATGGCTTATCTCTATGTCTTCTAAATGCAAAACCCAAACCATCAGCACTTAATGAACGAGTGATAGCTGCAATACGAGCATTTCCACCCGGAACATACATCTCTGTATCTAAAACCGGATTAGCTTCATCCAAAGGTCTACCAGAACGTAATTTAAATTTAGTAGCCCATGATTCAGCATCTTCTATACTAGGAACTATATTTGTTTCACACTCCATGTAATCAGAATGAAATATATAGATAGGAGAACTTCCTATTGGAGAATTTACTGAGATATCTTGAATCTTATCATCTTTCAATAACAATTCAAGCAGTCCTAGTCCAGCAGTGTATCTTGTAAGTATATCAGCTAAACTTCGTAATCTTTTTTCAGATACATTTTGAGAAGCCATGTCTCTCAACATATCTAAAGAAATATTAAATATATTTTCTCTAATTTTTCCAGGATTTGTTAAATCAGATTCAACAGGTTTGTGCTCTGCTAAATATCTTCTTGCTTTATCCAATATGCCATATTCTTCTTCATTTAATTTGAACTCAGGAGGTATTACATGATAAAGTTTTCTAACACTTCCTGGCAAAGAATATATTTCAATTGAAGTATTTCCAATTGAATATGAATCAATCGGTTCAGCGTCAGCAGGAGGTACTGACATATAACGAGTATACATGAAATTAGGTCTGATTGTAGGATGGAATATTTTTCTATAAAATTCCCTTCCCTTGATAGTTGCCAAACGTGACATTGCAAGTTTTATTAATCTAGTTTTTCCCATTTCACTTTTGATAGGAAGCAAACTATTTTCAATATAATGACGATAACATTCATATTCGACATCATCACTTTTCTCCATTATAATTTTAGAATGTCGAATTTCTCTCAAAACATTTTTGAAAGCTTTTATGGGATCTAATTTCATATCTTCTACAGTTTTATGAATAAATGCAAGTCTCTCAGGAATTTGTTTATCACAGTCCTTAGTACTTAGATTTTTTACAGAACTAACTCTATAAACATTTTTTATATTGTTTACAGCTTGCCCAATTTCTAAAAGCAATTCAGCTTCCTTTTCACTATATTCATATTCTCTTTCTTTTGAAAATATTATTCTAGGAGCTCGCTTAACTTCAAGTAATTTCTCAATAGTTTTAGCCATACATACTTCAAAATCTTCAATACTTGCCCCGTAAATACAGTTTATACAGTTTATTCGCATCTCATTCTTACTATCATCGTATTCGTAATCACACACCATTTTCAACACTACCTATTGTTTCTATTCTTTTTCATCACTTAAAGTTTATTATATATACCTGAATTTGAATATTAAATTATGCCAGAAGAGAATGTGTCATTACAACAAGATAGACTTATATTGCAGGAATTAGTCAGACGTTCTAACAATGATAGTCGTCGTTTAAAAGAACTTGAACAACGTTTTGATGCGCTTGATGTTAAAATGAAAACAATTGAGAATACAGTTCTAAAAAAACATAGAGATTTAGAAAGTCACTTTACTGATATTGAATCAAGGGTTCGTGAAATGGAAGATAGATTATTAGGATTTCAGACAACTTTTGATAAATTTAATAGACAAGTTTCAAAATTCGCAATGCGCAGAGATATTAAAGAGCTTGAACATATGTTTGAGTTATTTAATCCTGTCACAGGCAAATTTGTTACAGTTGATGAATTAGATAACAAAATGAGGGAATTAAGAGAGACCTTTATACAACCAAAATAATGTTTATAAACCGCAAAATTAAATATAAGAAAAGGTGATTATGTGTTTGACTTTTTGAAAGGCAAGGGAAAAGGAAAAGATATTCCAGGAAATATTCCTGTTTCTGAAGTTCAACATCTTCAATCTCTTGGCATGGAAGATAAGGATATAATAAAAAAACTAAAAGAACAAGGATATGGTTTTTCTGAAATAGAAAAAGCTATGATGCATGCAGTAAAAGGCGGTGTAGAACCAATTGCAGAACCAATTCCTATTCAAAATGAAGAAATGCCAATAGAAGAGCCATTACCTCCTCCAGTTCAAGACAATCAGAGATATGCAAATGAAGAACCAGTAGAAAACAAAGACATATTTTCTCAATATAATGAAGAAACTCCTACTTTAGGTGAATTAGAAGGTGATATGGGGCAGATGACTGTTCCTGGTATAGAACATGATACTATCTCTCCAGACGTAGCAATTGAAGAATTAGTTGAAGGAGTTGTAGATGAAAAATGGGACGACTTCTCAAAAAGAATGGAAAGAAATGATTCTATTTTAGCTGAACTTAGAACAGAACTAAGAATTTCACAAAATAAACTTGATCGACTTGCCCAAAAACCAGCTGACAAAGATGAGGTATCTGAAGAAATTAATCAAAAAATGGAAGATTTAGAAGTCAGAATAGCAAGTGTAGAAAGAGCTTTCAAACAAATGCTACCAAATCTTACAAGAAATATACAAGAACTAACATTATTAGCCAAACAAAAGAAATAAATTATTCTGAATTTCCTATAAACCACACAGCTATTATCACTAATGCAATCATAAATACTGCTGCAATTAATGTGTCGTTTCCTAAGAAGTTTATATCAAAAATTGCCAAAGCACCACTTGCAATAAATAATGCAATTCCAACAATCACAAGTATAGCAAGAGCATATTTCTTATCTGTGAAAACATCTAAATTATAACCAGCCATATGAGCTAAAAGTACTACAACAAGCACACCAGCTAAAA
>EAAG01000038.1:0-4839 GCA_026058435.1 Candidatus Aenigmatarchaeota archaeon
CCAAAGAATAATACTACCGGCGCCAAGGTAGATGAGTACGCCCATTACGAACAGAACGGTTGATAGCAACGATTCCATCGGTTCCCTCCTTTACTCTTGTGTTTAAGATGATACTTCAACAGCTCCTATGAAACGTACGACTTTGTTTTTCCTCCTTTTCTATTGTTGGGATGTGTCCTTAACAATATCAGACACTTGTTCGAGTTCACGTAATAGATCGACAATATCTTCATGCTTGTTCTGTTCAGCCACTCCCTGTGCAGTCAGAGTTGTCTCAGGTCTGCCGTGTTTGGCAGGTTCTGTGTAACTGAAGCTGGTGTCTGCTCCAAGATGAATAAGGAGCTCGACCATATCTAGATGACCGAGACCAGCGGCAGCTATCAGAGGGGTTATGCCAGTTCCAGGACCGGTGATTGATCCTTCAGCTGGGAAGTTGACATCTGCTCCTTGACGAACTAATGACAGCGCTGTTTCGTCTTGGTTTCTTTTGGCTGCAATGAGAAGGGCGTTGCCCAGTTTTTCCCCTTTCTCAGTTTCGTTGTGCATTTGACAAAGTGCCCGTTGTGTTGGGTTTGAACCAAACCATGGCACTATACCACTATTGTCTTGAATTTCCAGATCTGCGCCGTCTTTGACAAGAGAAATGGCCAAATCTTTGCAGTTGGCAGCAGCCAATACATGGAGAAGAGTTTCTCCAGTTACAGGATGTTGCTGATCAATACGATGATGTGTCCATGCGAGATTGATTAGATCATCGAGATTCTCTTGATGTTGACTGCGTAAATTCTCAAGAGCTTCTCTGTGATCATTGATCAGACATTTTGCCGTTAGAGCGATGTTATCAGGTGTTTTCATCTTTTCCCTCCGTTCGTAGCTTCAGCTACATTAAAGAAAACAGCGTTTGGTGTCCTTAGGACGTTGAATCGACGTGTATCATTGCGATATAGTCGAAAAACATTGGACTTACGTGTTCAATGCTTTTGAAAATGGTTTGTTAATTATGATGATTTCTCAAAAGTTTTAAAGGGTTTTAGAAATTATGAAAAAAGGCTCAGTAGCTACCCAAACAAGTCATCCTTACGTCATGCTGGGACGGTCACATCATTGCCATTATTAGATTGAAAATGTTACTTTTAAGGGTTTAGAATTAACGTGGATTTCGTGTTACATCAGTTGGTTGGCGTATTTCACCACCAGCCTCAAGAAGGGTTTTTGCTTGTTCAATTGCGTTTTTTACAGCATTTATCATCCTTTTTCTTTGTAGCATAGATACTTCTTGTTCTTCTAGTTGTACAATGTAGCCATCTACACTATCTAGAATCTTAAGAATCTGGAATCTCTTAGCTCTGCTTAGTTTATCTGCTTTTTCTCTTACTCTATCATACTTTTTCCTTAATTTGTATATCTTATAATTTGAACCTAAACCAAGCATAATATATAATTGATTCTAGAGTATATAATAATATGCAAACACTGAGAAAGGGAAAAGAGACTTATACTGAGCTATATCCTAAAGCTATTGAAATGAGTAAAAAAGGTAAAAATGTGAAGGATATTGCTAAGGAACTAGGAATATCATACTCTGCTGTATATGCTTGGCTAAAACAAGGAAGAAAACCTAGTTCTCCGTCACTTGTAAAGTTTAAGAAATACCTAGAAACACATGGTCCAACTGCTAGTATTGATATTAAGAAGGTTATTCCTAAACATAATGATTTTTATCATATTGCTCAAAAGCGTGGAATAGGCATAAAACGGGCTGTTATGGATAAAAGATATGCTGATTACAGAGTTTGGTATTATTTAGATGGTCAAGATGATGTTTTACAACAAAGAATGCAGGAATTAAGGAAAAAGTATGTAAAAGTTAAGAAAAAAATGATGAAAACTCTTGGAATGTAATAACTTTAAATAGATTTGCGTTAAAATCTATAAAATTCGCTGAATTAAGTGATTCTTATGAAAAAAGTAATTGAAGAAGAAATGGAAGTTGTAACTGCTAAAGTTGCAACAGAATATCTTGGTGTTTCTGATGAAGAACTTATAACAGCAGGTACTGATGTTTGCCCTGGTTGTGGTGTTTTGTTAGGTCTTCGTTTAGCTATGAAGACAATTGGTATGAATAGTAAGATAATTGCTTCTGGTGGACATGCTGCTGTATTTGGTACAACTAGTAAAGTTCCATTTATTGCTACAAAAGAGCTGAAAATACCTAATCTTAGAAAAGAGGTAGATGAAGGTAAAGAAAAGTTTGTAGTTCTTTGTTATGATGGTACTAACAAAGTTGATGATATTGTTACTGCTGCTGGAAAATGTGATTTAGTTATTTCAGTTGTTACTGAACCAGGTAAAGATCTTGTGAAAAAGGTTTCTCCTAGTATGGATTATTCAGCAACTGCTTCAGTATCAAATCCGGTTGATTTTATGGAAAAGGTTCAAGAAGGATTAAATCATGATAAATCTTTTATTGAGTTACTTGCTCCTTGCCCTGGAATAGTTGATTCTAAACTTGATCCATCAAATACTATAGAAGCTGCAAGAATGGCTGTGAAATCAAATATGTTTCCGTTACTAGTTGCAAAACATAGTGGAAAAGGACTTGTTGCAAAGTTAACTTATCAAAATGTTGAGCCAGTTTCTGTTGATGAATATCACAGATTAATGGGAGAAGTTGTAAAGCAAGAAATTATAGAAAAAGAGAATGCTGATATGACTGCTAAAATGAGACTTTTGCAAAAAGGCAAGTTCTGATTCTTTTTATATAAAACTTACATTTAGTTTTATGAAGTATAAAATTATACACCATAAACTTAAGAAAAAGCCAAATATGGGTGACTATTCTAAGGCTAGAAGGAAGTTTTCATGGAAAACTGCTGAAAATGAAATAACATTTTTTGATTCTAGACATAAATTATTGAATGCTGCTCATAATGCAGTTGATAGGCATGCTGGTGCTGATAAAGGTGAAAAACCTGCGATAATTTATGTTGATGATAATTTCAAAGAGAAAATAATTACATTTAATGACTTGAAAAGACAATCAAACAAGTTTGCCAATGTTTTGAAAGGTTTGGGTGTTCATAAAGGAGATAGAGTTTTTATCTTTTTGCAAAGAACTCCAATAGTTCCTATAACATTTCTAGGTATATTAAAAACTGGAGCTATTGCTGGTACTTTATTTGCTGCATTTGCTCATCAAGCTATTGAAGATAGGTTGAATAATTCTAAAGCTAAGGTTTTGATTACTAGTAGAGCATTAGTTGGTAGAGTTAATAGACGAAAGCTAAAACATTTGAAACATGTCTTAGTTATTGAAGATAGTTTGTTTAAGAAGAAAATGAAACAAGCTTCTGATGAATTCAAATGTGTTAGAACTAAACGAACTGATCCTGCATTTATGCTATATACTTCTGGTTCTACAGGAACTCCAAAAGGAATAGTTCATTCTCATAATAGTATTTTGCAACAACATATGACAGCAAAGTATGTATTAGATTTACATCAAGATGATATGTATTGGTGTACTGCTGATTATGGCTGGGTAACTGGAATCGCTTATAACATACTTGGTTCAATGTCAAATTATGTTACACATATCCTTTATGGTGGTAGATTTGAACCTAAGAAATGGTATAAAGTGATTAAGAAATATGAGGTTAATGTTTGGTATACTGCTCCTACTGCTGTTCGAATGTTGAAATCACTAACTTCAGGAAAGCTTAATTTACCTTCATTGAGATTAATGTGCTCTGTTGGTGAGCCTTTGAATCCTGATGCAATATATTGGGCTGTCAAAGCATTTAGACAACCAGTTTATGATAATTATTGGCAAACTGAAACTGGAGGAATAATGATTGCTAATTATCCTGGTATGCCTATACATGCAGGTTCAATGGGTAAGCCAGTTCCATGGGTAACTGCAATGATAGTTGATGAAAAAGGACGCAAACTCGGTACAGGTAAAGAAGGTAATTTAGCATTCAAACCCAATTGGCCATCAATGATGATTAATGTGTGGGGAAACAAGCGAAAGTATTCTCATTATTTTAGTAAAGGAGTGTATCTTACTGGTGATAAGGCATATGTTGATTCAAAAGGATATTTCTGGTTTATTGGTAGGGCTGATGATGTGATTAAAACTTCTGGTGAAAGAGTTGGTCCATTTGAAGTCGAGTCTGCTTTGATAGAACACAAAGATGTTATAGAAGCAGGTGTAATTGGTAAACCTGATGAAATGCGTGGAGAGATTATCAAGGCATTTATAGTTCTGAAAAAAGGTGTTCCAAAAAGTGCTAGAAAAAAGAGAGAAATACAGTTATTTGTTAAGAAGCATTTAGCAGGACATGCTTATCCTCGTGAAATAGAATTTATGGATTTATTACCAAAAACTCGTTCTGGTAAGATAATGCGGCGTGTTTTAAAGGCAAAAGAGCTTGGTTTGCCTGTTGGAGACACGTCAACTCTGACAAAATAGGCTATCGTTATTTATATATACTGAAAATCTACAATTATTATTATGAAAACAAGAAAAGGTATCACTCCGGTAATAGCTGTCGTACTTTTGCTTATGATAACTGTAGCACTTATTGGATTTGCATTTATATGGTTCCAAGGTGTTTGGGAAGAAGTAGCAGATAGTACTCAAGAAAAAATTACTAGTGATATTAACAAATGGGATCAGACAATAAAGATAGATAATGTATTGGCTTCAGATGTAGATAATACATCTATAGTTTACATACGATCGACTGGTAATGCTGAAGTACCCGTAACAAGCATGTCAGTTTACAATAATGATTTACCGATTGATTGTTATTGGTCTGTTGGTGGAACTGGTAA